>NZ_NDHW01000107.1 GCF_002251945.1 Pseudanabaena sp. SR411 | reverse complement strand
TACACTAAAGGGGTTTTAGCAAAATATGCCAAGCTTGTTTCGACTAGCAGCAAAGGTGCAGTGACTGACTTAGATCTGTTCTAAATCACTCTCTTCCCAGTCTGAAAATAGACATTAGAACCTATAGCAGACCTAAATCATTTGTAGATTTTTGGGTTTGTGGAAGCGCACCCCTTCGGGGTGCGCTTCCACACAACTCATTTAGGATTGCTATATTTAAGAATCAACACTTAAAAGCTCTAGGTGTCTAGCCCCCTAAATCCCCCAATTCTGGGGGACTTAAATATGGTTCCCCCCAGAATTGGGGGGCTAGGGGGGCAAAAACTAAAATTCTTAAATGGTTTCTCAAGCGCAAGAATTAGTGGTGCGGAGCTTCGCTTCGCACCACTAATTCTTGCGCTTGAGTTCACAGCCTTTGTCAGTGCAAGCAATATAAAATGACAGATTTTCCGCAATCCAAAAAACAACTTAGACACACATTGCTCAACCAACGTCGCCACATCCACTATGAAATTTGGCAACAAAAAAGTCAATTACTATGCGATCGCCTTTCAAATTGGCAAATTTTTCAACAAGCGCAAAATATTTTGGCTTTTGCGAATTTTCGTCAAGAGCCAGATTTAAGTCCCCTGTGGCAAATGTTTCCTGACAAAAATTGGGGATTTTCTCGCTGTGTCGAAAAAGATCTGATTTGGCATCAAGTGGCGATCGCTGATTTTGACAACAATATGCGATCAGGAGCCTTTGGCATTCTGGAGCCTCACCCTGACTTGCCCTTTATGGATTTGCAGAATATTGATCTGATCTTGATTCCTGCGATCGCTTGCGATCGCCGAGGTTATCGACTGGGCTATGGCGGCGGCTTTTACGATCGCTGGTTACCTAACTCGACAGGACATAAAATCGGAATTATTTTTGAGCAGTTCTATTTAGATGCGATTCCTAGTGATATTTGGGACGTACCATTAGAGGCGATCGCAACGGAATCTGTGATTTACTATCGCTCTACAGCTTATTGATGCGATGTGTATAGAAATGCAAATTTTGCTTAGGACATAAAGCCCAAATAAATGAAGGCGGCACTTCGTGCCGCCTTCATTTATTTGGGCTTTGATTTGTTCTAGCTATCTCTTACATTGCTATAGTATTAAGAAAATTAAGAAAATCTTGGTCACATGGTCAGTCAGTAACGGTAGTTTGTGAAATATTTTTATTAGCTAATTTATATAAAACTGTTAAGCATATAAACTATTATAAAAAATAGATAAAACTGTGAATAATCTTCGTCTTAGTGGCAAGTTCAATCTGATTTTTCTTACTGCTTTTTTAGTATGTATTATATTTAGTGGGTTAGCTTTATCTTCCATCTTAAATCGCAACACTGAATCTCAAACAGTTGCCAAAGCTCAGATTATGCTTCAGACAATGGACTCAGTTCGCAACTATACTAGTACCCAAGTTAATCCAGAATTAGCCCCTAGAATTGAGAAGGAAGAAGAGTTTTTACCGCAAACTGTACCTGGTTATTCAGCAAGAGAAGTATTTGAACATTTTCGGTCTAAAAAAGAATACGCCGAATTTTTTTATAAAGAAGCAACTATAAATCCTACTAACTTACGTGATAAAGCTGATGAGTTTGAGACGGAATTAGTGAAGCACTTTCGTGATGATGCTAATGCCAAGGAACTGACAGGATTTCGTCCATATGCAAGTGGTGATTTGTTTTACATAGCTCGTCCTATCACTGTCACTATGGAAAGTTGTTTGCGTTGCCATAGTACTCCTGAAGTAGCACCTAAAAGTATGCTTGCTACCTATGGAAAAGAAAATGGATTTGGATGGAAGCTTAATGAAATTGTTGGAGCGCAAATCATTTCTGTCCCTTTTATTGAAACTATTAATAGTAGTAGACAAATCCTGCTATTTGTAATGTTAGCTGTCTGCATTATGTTTTCAATCACCATTTTATTTCTCAATCTATTTTTAAAACAAACAGTAATTAAGCCAATAAATCAAATGGCACAGGTTGCTCATGACATCAGTGTTGGTAAAATGGACACTGAATTTCAACAGACATCTCATGATGAAATTGGAGTGTTGGCAAATGCATTTAACCGCATGAAATTAAGTCTATCTATGGCTATGGATATGCTCAATAATCAATCCTAAATGGTAAGAGAGAGTGCTTCAGCACTCTCTCTTACCATTTAGGATTGCTGTAGTTAAAATCTTAATTGCAATGATCAAATTTCAAATTTATTAGGACTTACGCAAAAATGCCTGAAAAACCTCATTTTATCGTAGGGACAATTCATGAATTGCTCCTACTACATTTTGTCCTTTGCGTAAGTCCTATAGCAAAGTAAGAAATAGGTAGGACAAATCAAAAACCCAAAAGATGAGTAGCGGCGCGAAGTGCCGCCACTCATCTTTTGGGTTTTATATCCTAAGCAAAACTTACATTGCTATATTTATGTATCGTCAGCATCGCTTAGAATTTGAGGCAATCTATAGGCAAATATTGTTTGTACGGTAAGCCGATCTAGTCCCATACTCATTTCGCAGTATATTAGCACTCAGTGAGACAGAGTGCTAAAGCACGCAATGTGTGACTAAAGTGGGATCAAAATCTACCTTGAGTCATCACTTGCAAAGTCCACTCTGATTAGATTTTAAGGAGGTATGGCATAGTGGCATCGTTAACCCTAAATACTGGTACATTGCAACCCCTAGGCGATCGCCTATTGGTTAAAGTAGCATCAAAAGAAGAAAAAACCGTAGGCGGTATTTTTTTGCCAGACACAGCACAAGAAAAGCCCCAAATCGGTGAAGTAACTGCCGTTGGACCTGGCGCACGCAATGATAAAGGTACTCGTGTAGCGCTAGAAGTCAAAGCAGGCGACAAAGTTCTTTACTCCAAGTATGCAGGCACTGAAGTCAAAATTGACAGCGTAGATTATTTGCTCCTTGCAGAAAGAGATATTCTCGCGATCGTTGAATAAATCATTTGATTTGTACGAAGTACCAGTCAAAAGAATAAAACCAATTACCAAATTAAAAGAAAATGGCAAAAATCGTAGTATTTGATGAAGAGTCTCGCCGCGCCCTTGAGCGTGGTGTCAATGCATTGGCTGATGCTGTGCGCGTAACCCTTGGGCCTAAAGGTCGTAACGTAGTCCTCGAAAAGAAATATGGCGCTCCACAAATCATCAATGACGGTGTGAGCATCGCCAAAGAAATTGAATTAGAAGATCCTTTAGAAAATGCAGGCGCTCAGCTAATTCGTGAAGTAGCTTCTAAGACCAATGACGTAGCAGGCGACGGAACTACTAGCGCTACTGTTTTGGCTCAAGAAATGATTCGCGAAGGCTTGAAGAACGTTGCCGCAGGTGCAAACCCAGTGGGCGTGCGTCGTGGTATCGAAAAGGCAGTTGCTCACCTCGTCGATGTAATTGCTCAAAAAGCGAAAGCAGTTGACTCCAATGCAGAAATTGCTCAAATTGCCACCATTTCGGCTGGTAACGACGACGAAGTGGGTGCAATGATTGCTCAAGCAATGGATAAAGTTGGCAAAGATGGTGTAATAACCGTTGAAGAATCGAAGTCCCTCACAACTGAATTAGAAGTTGTTGAAGGTATGCAACTCGATCGCGGTTATATTTCCCCTTACTTCGTCACCGACAACGAACGTCAGTTGGTGGAATTTGAGAATGCCAAAATCTTGATCACTGATAAGAAGATCAACGTGATTCAAGACCTCGTTCCGATTCTTGAGAAAGCGGCTCGTTCTGGCTCTCCCTTGGTGATCATCTCTGAGGATGTTGAAGGCGAAGCTTTGGCAACCCTAGTGGTGAACAAGCTCAGAGGATCTCTGAATATCGCCGCAATCAAGGCTCCTGGTTTTGGCGATCGCCGTAAAGCGATGTTACAAGATATTGCCGTTCTTACGGATGGTCAGGTAATTTCTGAAGATACTGGTTTGGAACTCAGCGCAGCAACCCTCGAAATGCTAGGTACTGCTCGCAAGATCACCATTTCTAAAGACAAAACCACTATCGTCTCTGATATTGCCAATAAGTCCAATATTGACAAGCGCGTTGCTCAAATCCGCAAGGAATTAGACCTCAGCGATTCTGACTACGACAAAGAAAAGCTGCAAGAGCGGATTGCTAAGCTCTCTGGCGGCGTAGCTGTAATTAAGGTTGGTGCTGCCACTGAAACCGAACTTAAGGATCGCAAACTCCGCATCGAAGATGCTCTTAACTCCACCCGCGCTGCGGTTGAAGAAGGCATCGTTCCTGGTGGTGGCGCAACCCTTGCTCACCTCGCTGTGGAATTGCAAGGCTTCAAAGCAACCTTGAAGAATGAAGAAGCGATCGGTGCAGAAATCGTATCTCGTTCTCTCTCCGCACCTCTTCGTCAAATCAGCGACAATGCTGGTTTAGAAGGTACTGTAGTCGTCGAGAAAGTGAAGCAACTTCCTTTCAATCATGGCTTTGATGCACTCAAAGGCGAATACGTTGACTTGATCGCGACTGGCATCATTGACCCCGCTAAGGTTGTCCGTTCTGCATTGCAAAACGCTGCTTCCGTTGCTGGTATGGTCTTGACTACTGAAGCTCTAGTTGTTGAAAAACCAGAGAAGAATGCTGGTGCTGGTGCTGCTGCTGGTATGGGCGGCATGGGTGGCATGGGCGGTATGGGCGGTATGGGCGGCATGATGTAATCATCGTCCATAGATTCCCCAAAAAAGGAGAGATTACGCTAAGCGTAATCTCTCCTTTTTTGCGTTAAACTCAAATGAAGTTATTGCCAAAACTCGCTATGACTATTGCAAGCGATCGCCTAAATTTTGCAGAGTACCTCAAGTATATTGATGGGACTGACTATCGCTATGAGTTGGTAAATGGAGAATTAATTCCGATGAGTTTGGGGACAGGACAACATGGCGCAGTGATCAAGTTTTTGGAAAAAAATCTCGAAGTCGATATTGCTGAGCAAAATCAAGACTGGGTTGTATTACCTGCGTTAGTTGGTATTCGGAGTCCCAAAGGTGGTAGATGGGATACCTGTCGAATTCCAGATTTGGTGGTGATGCCCAAAGCTCAGTGGCGATCGCTGCAAACTTGTGAGGCAATTATCGAAATCAATCAACCACCGCCGATTTTAGTTGTGGAAGTTGTAAGCGAGTCAACCAAAAGTACCGACTATCGCGCTAAGCGTGGTGAATATAGCGTATTAGGTATTTTGGAATATTGGGTTGTCGATCCATTGATCAAGAAAATCACCATTTTTAGGCTTGATGATGGCTGGTATGAAGTTAGTGAATATACAGGTGAAGAGATTGCACAATCACCAACTTTCCCCAATTTGAAATTGACCGCCAATCAAGTTTTTGGCAACCTGCTAAAATGATTCGCAGCTTTTAATAACTTTAAAAATAATCATTATATGACGCAAGAGCCAATCTTAATTCCAGACCATTTAGAAGATGCTATCGAGCAAGCGATCGCTGCTACGCATCAGGAGATCGCTGATGGAGCTACTCGCGTCATTGCCGATTTGCGATTTCCTGAACTCAAAGCATTGCCGATCGCCTATGAGTTTGCAGCTAGTTTTAATCAGCGCTATGGCAATGCATGGCAAGCCATTTTCTCGGACGCAGGTGCGGCAGCTCTAGCAAAACGGGAGTGGGCAGATCTTGAAGTGTCAGTACGCGGTGTCAATGAGGGACGCAGAGCCATTCGGGAAGAAGATCAAGCATTTCTCTTAATCGAGCCAACTTCGGTCGAAGTCGAGCAAGTAGAGAAGTTAGTGCAGCTAGCAGGCGATCGCCCCTTCGTGATGCTCAATCCTCGCCTTGAAAATAATGAGGTAGGATTGGGGCTAGCAGCAAGACAAATGCGCGATCGCTTTTTAAATACTTTTGAGACTGCTTATTACATCAAGCCGCTAGAGCTTGGTGCATTATGGCGTTGCTATCCGCAAACATGGCAAGTGTGGTTACAAACTGAGGAGGGAATGCAACAACTTGCGGAGGTGGATCAACGTCCATCCAGTGATGACATTGATCGTTTATTTCGACAGAAGACTGGCAAGCAATCAGGTTCATTTTTAGGACGTTTGCAACAGTTTTTGAGCGCTTTAGCAAGATAAAATCTCATCTTAATATTTCTTGTCCCCTCTCCTAAAGGGCGAGGGGCGAGGGGCTTAGAAACTTCCACGTAACATCAGTTATAAAATAGAGATTTTATAACTGATGAAGGAATTAAAGAAAAATTTGGACTCTTTATTGAGTGAAATGCAGAGCAAAATAATCATAAAGGGAAAAATTTATTTGAGTTAAAATAGCTAAACTATATGGGAGCTTTCATTGGAAATAATTCTATGAGCGATCGCCTATTAACCACCAATGCTCGTAAATCCCGAAAATTACCACTCAAATTCATTCTAATTAGTCAGTTTGTGATCTTGATCGGTGGGATATCAGGATTGATGGCGTGGCTGTCTTGGCGGAGTGAGCAGGAAACAATCGTCAACTTAGTCGGACAACTGCAAAATGAAATTAGCGATCGCATTAAGCAAAAGCTCTCTTCTTATCTGGAAACTCCACACTTAATTAATAAACTTAATGCCGATGCAGTGCGGCAAGGAACATTAAAAACCGAAGGAAAAGCTAGTGAGATCTATCTTTGGCAACAGGTTCAGCATTTCCCTACTGTTTCTTGGATTTATTATGGAGGCGAAAAGGCAGGGGAATTTGTGGGAATTACTCGCCTAGACAAAAAGCAAAATCCAACACAATCTTTGCAATTAGCGATAAATGTTGACGGATTTCAGCGTTACTATTACAACCTAGACGCGCAAGGAAATCGTCTTGAACTGAGAGGGAAGCGAGAATTCTACGATGCGCGTCAACGCCCTTGGTATCAAGCCGCTTTACAAACTGATCAACCAATTTGGAGTCCGATCTATCAAGATTCCACTTTACCTGAGCAAGTGATTACAGCTAGTCTGTCTGTATATAACTCTAATGGAAAGAGAATTGGAGTCTTAGGGGCTGATCTCTCCCTAGGAAATATTAGCCAATTTTTAGATGGATTGCAAATTGGAAAGACTGGAGAAGCTTTTATATTTGAACCTTCAGGATTATTGGTAGCTAGCTCTACTGAGGAAAAGCCCTATGAAACTAGCGGTGATCAACAAAAACTACAGAGATTGCCAATTAAGAATAGTAGACAACAAATAATTCGTGATGCGGTGGGGTATCTAGAGAAACAAGTTGGGAGCTTAGAGACAATCAGCACTGAGCAGAATTTAAAGTTTGTGGCTGGGGGAAGAAATATTTTTTTCAAGGTGTTACCCTACCGAGATGATCGTGGGATTAACTGGTTAATCGCCGTAGTGATGCCCGAATCTGACTTTACAGAACAGCTTGACATCAAACGTCAAAACACAATTCTGCTCATTTGTCTATCACTAGCAGGCGCGATCGCTTTAGGTGTTTTCACGACTCAGTATATTAATAAATCATTATGGCGTTTAACTTTGGCGAGTCAAGCCTTGGCAAATGGCGAATTAGATCGAGAAGTTCCATCGGCAGCAATTGCTGAATTAAATATTCTCTCGCAATCCTTTAATCAGATGGCGACACAGTTAAAACAATCTTTTGCAGAACTTGGCAAGATTAATGAGAATTTGGAGTTGCGAATTCATGAGAGAGTAGCAGAATTACAAGAATCTGAAAATAAATTTAGAAATTTGGTTTCCAATTTTTCAGGGCTTGTCTATCGTTGTAATTACGATCTTGATTGGACGATGGTGTTCATCGGAGGAGCGGTTACGGAGATAACAGGCTATCTTGCTGAAGAATTTATCGCTAATCAAGTTCGCAGTTGGGCAAGTATTATTCATCCTGAAGATCGCGAAACTGTAGAACGAATTATCAATGAAAGTTTAACCTGTCGCGAAGCTTTTATTGTGGAATATCGAATTATCGATTCCCAAGGTACTATTCGCTGGCTGTATGAGAAAGGGCAGGGAATATTTACGGAAGATGATCAAGTGTTGTGGATCGATGGTGCGATCTTTGAGATTAGCGATCGCAAACAAGTCGAGTCAGAGCTTTTAGAACGGGTGCATTTATCAATTTTGATGGCCGAAGTTGGTTCGGCATCTACACAGCTAAACACATTGGAAGAAGTTCTCCAAGCCTTTGTCGAATCCCTATGGCGACATATGAACGTCTCTTTTGTACAGATCTGGACAATCAATGCTTTTGGCAATGATTTAAATTTACAAGTCAGCACGGGTAACTATAACAAATCAGATAGCGATCGCCTCAGTAATCTGATCAGCAGAGAGCGGATATGGTCAATTACCCAAGGAATGTTTCAGCCGCTTTTAACTGATCAAATTTTGGCAGATTTAAGCGAATCTGAGCAATTGTGGTTGCAGGAGCAAGGGATTATTTCGTTAGTAGGACATCCACTAATTGTCAAAGGCAAAGTCATCGGAGTGATTCTGATGATTTCTCAGTTTCACTTAGACACGGATATCCAGAGCATCGACTTGATCGCTAATGCGATCGCCATAGGTATTGATCATAAACAATCAGAAGAGCGACTGAGAGTAACCAATGCCGAAATGAAAGCCCTATTTGCGGCGATGGATGAAGTAATCTTAGTACGCGATCGCATGGGGCGCATTCTCAAAATCCCTCAAACCCGTAGACAAACAGTTTGGCAAAATGCTGATGAAGCAATTGGCAAACTCCCTTCAGAACTATTTTCCCATGAGCAAGCTAGCCTCTTTTCAGGTTATGTACAGCATGTTTTAGAAACACAGGAAACTTTAAATGTGGAGTATCTTCTCTCCCCCACCGATCAACCGATTTGGTGGAATGCGAGTATCTCTCCCATTGATACAGAGACTGTGGTTTGGGTTGCTCGTGATATTACAGAGAGCAAAGGAGTTGAGCAGCAACTCAAGCAAGCAAAGCAAGCTGCCGAGGCTGCTAGCCAAGCTAAAAGTCAATTTTTGGCAAGTATGAGTCATGAACTGCGAACACCGCTCAATGCCATTTTGGGTTTCGCACAACTAATGGTACGCGACACTTCACTGAAAGACAATCATCGCTCCTATCTGAAAATCATTCATGATAGTGGCGAACATCTATTGGAATTAATTAACGATGTTTTAGATATGTCGAAAATCGAATCGGGACGGATTACCTTAAACATCACTAGCTTTGATCTGTATCATCTCCTCGATACCTTGGAAAAAATGTTTCGCCTTAAGGTTAGCGATAAATCTCTGCAACTGCTGTTTAAGCGATCGCCTAACGTCCCACAATGGATTAACACTGATGAAGGCAAACTTCGCCAGATCTTAATTAATTTGTTAAGTAATGCCATAAAATTTACCAATCAAGGCTCGATAGTTCTATCTATTGATGTAGATGCAAATGCATCCTTAGCACCAAAATCTCAATTAGCAGCTCAAGTCCAAGAGAAAAACCCAACTACAACCATCTTAAAATTTACCGTAGAAGATACTGGTGAAGGTATTCCTGCCAATTATTTAGGAAAAATATTTGAAGCATTTGAACAGACGGAGCTAGGTAAAAAAACTGCGGAAGGAACAGGGCTAGGATTGCCCATCAGTCTTAAATTTGCTCAATTTATGGGGGGTGAGATTACAGTCAGTAGTCAGTTGGGTGTAGGCAGCACTTTTAGGGTTTATCTTCCCGTTAATGTGTCAGCATCTCCTGTGCCATTAAGACAAACTAGCGATCGCTATATTATCGGTTTAGCTCCCCACCAGTCAGAATATCGGCTTCTAGTCGTAGAAGACCGATGGGAAAGTCGGCAGTTATTAGTGAAAATACTAGAAGCAGTAGGATTCAAAGTCTGCGAAGCCGAAAATGGGGCTGAGGCGATCGCCATTTGGGAGGAATGGCAACCACATCTGATCTGGATGGATATGCGGATGCCCGTAATGGATGGCTATGAAGCCACACGCCAAATCAAATCCCATTTAAAAGGACAAGCCACTGTAATTATTGCCTTAACGGCGAGTGCCTTGGAAGAAGAAAAAGCAATTATCCTTTCCGCAGGCTGTGATGATTTTGTGCGTAAGCCTTTTCGAGAAGCACTCATTTTTGACAAATTAGCTCAATATCTAGGTGTAACTTACTTATATGAAGATGAAAGCAATCGCCAACTCACGGATAGAGATGCAGATGATCTAGAAACTTTAGCAACTAATCTTAAAATCTATTTATCGCAAATGCCTGACAGTTGGATTAATCAACTCCATCATGCGGCAACCTTAGCTGATAATGATTTAATCAGTGAATTGATCAAATCTATCCCCGAAAGTAATACGGTTTTAATTCATTCTTTAATCAGTCTTGTCGATAATTTTTGTTACAATCAAATTATGAATTCGGCTCAGCAAGCTTCTAACAAATAGTTAAACGATCGCCCTATGGATGCGGCTAAATAATGACTAGAAATTATAGTGGCGATATATTAATAGTCGATGATATGCCGAATAACTTGCGCTTTCTATCGACAACTTTGACAGAGCAAGGCTATAAAGTCCGTAGCGTCACTGAAGGGTTAATGGCGCTAACTGTGGCTGAAGCCGCCAAGCCCGATCTAATTTTGCTAGATATTATGATGCCGAATATCGATGGCTATGAAGTTTGCCAGCGACTAAAAGCTAACGAACAGACCTGCGATATTCCTGTAATTTTCTTAAGTGCCTTAGATGAAGTATTAGACAAAGTAAAAGCTTTTAGTGTTGGTGGCGTAGACTATATCACCAAACCATTTCAGCTAGAAGAAGTTTTAGCTCGTATCCAAACTCATTTAAGTTTAAGGGCTGCTCAAAAAGAAATTAGTCAACTCAATACCGAACTCGAACAGCGAGTCCGCCAGAGAACAGCCCAGTTAGAGCAGGAAATTGCCGAGCGCTTGCAAGTCCAAGAGCGACTATTGCATTTAGCCCTGCACGATGTCCTCACAGGGTTGCCCAATCGAACTTGGTTTATGAAGCGTTTGGAGCAGTTACTTCAACAAGTCCACCAACAGTCAGGTTATCATTTTGCAGTTTTGTTCTTAGACTGCGATCGCTTTCAAGCGGTTAACGACTCTCTAGGACACTTAGTGGGCGATCAGCTATTGGTATCGATCGCCAGAAGAATTGAACTTTGTCTGCGGCCAGGCACAATGCTTTGTCGTCTGGGAGGAGATGAGTTTGCGATCTTGTTGCAAGATATCGAAAAGCCCTCTGATACGATCAAAGTCGCCAATGGTATCCTCCATGAATTAGCAGCACCCTTTCAAATTGGAGACTATCAAGTATTTACAAATGTCAGTATTGGCATTGCTATGGGTAGTGATATTTACAAGCAACCCGAACATATTTTGCGTGATGCTGACACTGCCATGTATCGGGCTAAAGCAAATGGCAAAGCTTGCTATCAAATGTTTGAGCAAACTATGCATAGCCGCGCACTGCATAACTTTCAGCTAGAATCTGATCTTAGACATGCCTTAGAGCGTCATGAATTGGTAGCTTATTATCAGCCGATCATTAATTTAAATAATAACCAAATTGATTCTTTTGAAGCGCTAGTACGTTGGAAACATCCAGAAAAAGGGCTAATTGATCCCAGTAAGTTTATTCCGATCGCCGAAGAGACGGGACTAGTAATGGCGATCGACTTATTTGTATTACAACAAGCCTGTCAGCAGTTGCGTAGTTGGCGAGATGAAGGGCTTGCGGATGCGTCCTTAACGATGAATGTCAATCTGTCTGTGAAGCATTTTATGAGCTTTGATTTGCTCGCGCAGATTGATCACGTTCTTCAGGAAACAGGAATTACAGGAAATTCTTTAAGGTTAGAAATCACCGAAAGCGACATTATGGAGAATGCTGAATTTGCGGGCAAAATTATCTCCCAACTACGCGATCGGCAGATTCAATTAAGTATTGATGATTTTGGGACGGGCTATTCTTCGTTGAGTTATCTGCATCGCCTCCCCATTGATCATCTCAAGATTGATCGCTCTTTTGTGATGCGAATTGGCAAAAATGGCAAAAACACGGAGATTATTAGGGCGATTATTGCACTGGCTAAGAGTTTGGACATGTTTACGATCGCCGAAGGTGTAGAAACTCAAGATCAGCTCGATCAGATCCGCGAATTAAAGTGTGAGTTTTGCCAAGGATATTTCTTCTCTAGACCTGTTGAGGCTAATGCTGCCAAAAATTTATTGATTACAGGTTTTTAATTTATATCTGTCACCGTAATCTTTTCAGGGTTTAGATTCAAGTGAATCCTCGATTAAGATTAAAAGTGCTGCAAAGCAGCACTTTTAATCTTAATCGAGGATTCACAATGTACATTCTCATTGGTGGTGCAGGCATGATGGGCTTAGACCTAGCAAAAACCCTGCTCAATATGGGGCATACGATCGCCGTTATCGACACCGATCCGATGGCATGTCAATATGCCCGTGAAAAAATTGGGGTGATGGCTTTTGAAGGTAGTGCCGTCAACACAACCGTATTACTAGAGGCAGGAATTCGCAAATGTCATACTTTTATTGCCGCCCTACGCGAAGATGCCCTTAATCTCGCTATGGTCACCCTTTCCAAGCATTACGGGGTATCACAAATTATGGTGCGAATGAGCGATCGCGACTTTGCCGAACCCTATGAACTGGCTGGAGCAACGCATATTATCGGCACAGCTGAGTTAGCGATTTCACGGATTGTCAATGCGATCGAATATCCTCAAGTTGATGCGATGATGCACTTTGAGCAAGGTCAAGTGGAAGTAATCAAGCTATCCATTCCACAGTTATGCTCAATTGTAAATCGCACCGTTGCCGAAATCGCTCAAAATCCGCACTTCCCCACAGGTACTCTGATCATTGGCTATCAAGCCCATCCCCATGAAGATCTAATGGTTCCCAATGGCAGCACCATGCTGGAAGGAGGTTCCACAATTTTAGTAGTCACTAAACCTAGTCTTGTCAAGCAACTGCTTGATTTCATGGGGTTATGTTCCTAATCATCTTTCAAGGATAAAAGTTTCTCGTTGAGTATCTTGAGATAGGCTTGACCAGCATCATCGGAAAGCAACCCTTTACGGAGTGCATCGTTGATCGCCACTTTCTCAGCAAGATAAAGTCGGCGGTGGATTCCCCCTAAATGTTGCTGATCTTCGTCATTGTCTAAGTCAGCGATCGTTGTTTGATTATACAGATCTCGCAGTTCATGCTCTGAGGATGCAATTCTTGCCTGATAGCTGGCAAATAATTCTTCGTATAGAGATTTTGGAAGACTCCCTGACTCTAACAAACTCGCTAATTCCCTTTGAGCAGCCTTTGAGGCGATGAGATTTAGTTGCAGAGATTCGATTTGCTGTTTAGTTGGTGATGGCTGCGATAAATTTAACCGTTTCACTAGCCAAGATAAACTCAACCCTTGTCCTACTAATGAAAGTAGCACTGTACTAAAAACTAGAGTAATCACTTGCATTCGCTCTGGCAAACCAAAGGGTAAACTCAAAGTGAGTGCCATCGATAGGGAACCTTTGACATTTCCTAAAATCAAGACATGTTGCCACCGCAGCGGAATAGGACGATCAAAGAAGCTAAGTAAGTATAGTAATGGATAGATTGCCACAACTCTCCCAATTTGATATGCGAGAATTGCGAATAGTGCTGCTGGAGCAGTGTTATATAGGCTCACAGGATTAACTTCAATCCCCACAAGTAAAAATATAAAAGTGTTCGCACCAAAGGCGGCATATTCCCAGAAATTGACCAAACTCACTTCCGTGGGAGCCGAGGTTTGGCGAAATCCAAGATTCCCGATTACTAATCCCGCAATCATTACTGCGATCGCACTGGAAACTCCTAGAGAATGCCCAATCTGGAAAGTCCCTAACGATACAGCAACTGTCAATAAAATATTACTCAACGCATCATCTAACTGCTGAAATAAGCCCACACAGAGATATCCCAGTCCCAATCCCAAAACGCTACCACCAACAAAGGCAATAAAAATTTGCTGAACTCCTTCTCCAATAGTGAATGAACCCTTAGTAAAAATTGTGGTGATTATACTGAGTAAAACTAAGGCAATTCCATCATTAAAAAGGCTTTCCCCCTCTACAATGGTCGCAAGTGGTCGCGGTACAGTCACATTTCTAAAAGCGACAATCACCGAAACCGTGTCCGTAATCGTTAAGATCACTCCTACCGCACAGGCTGTAATCCATGCAAGGTTAATACCAAACTTGAGTAATGTCGCTGTGATCGTCGCAGACAGAATTACGCCAGGACCAGCCAGTAACAAAATTGGCTTAATCGTGCCGCGAAGTCTACTGATATCGGTATTTATCGAGGCTTCAAAAATTAAAATCGGCAAAAACAGATTTAAGATTACCTCAGGATCTAAGCCGATGGAAGCTGGTAATATCTGTTTGGGAATCGCTAAGCCTGCTAACACTAAACCAACAACATAGGAAATCCGCAAGCGTCTAGTAATCAAAGCAACGGCTGTGGCTACGATCAGCAGAATGATTAATGTGCTTACTAGTCCCGTAAATTCACTGGTAGTTGTCGGAGCTGTCGGCTGCAATGCAGGACTGGTTAAAGTATTAATAAAAAGATAACGAATCACAATATTTGAGGGATTTGGGGAATATATAGGGCAAAACTACAACACTTTGGGTTTCAGTAAACCCCAATATTTTTATTAAAAGTGTTGCTAAGCAACACTTTTAAAACCCATTTAAGAATTACATGACCTTTAAAATCTTGTTTAAAGCTCTAGGTGTTTAGCCCCCTAAATCCCCCAATTCTGGGGGACTTAAATATGGTTCCCCCCAGAATTGGGGGGCTAGGGGGGCTAAAAATACAATTCTTAAATGGTTTCTAAATGCTTTCTTAACTCATGTTACGCAGAAGTTGCTGATACCCTCACCCCTAGCCCCTCTCCCATTAAGGGCGAGGGGAACCAGAAAAACTAATATTTTATTTCTCTTGCTCCCCTTCTCCCGCTCTGGGAGAAGGGGCTGGGGGATGAGGGCAGATATTCACTCTGCGTAACATGAGTTTCTTAAGGTGACTGATTTTTTACCCATTTCACCCATTGAGAAAACGATCGCCAGCCATTGAGATTATGCAAATGGGGAGCGCGAGCCGCAACTAAACTATCAACCGATCGCAGTGCTGCAAATTGCAAACCTAAAAAACTATCGACTGCGGCATAGGAATTCCCTAACGTTGCTGCTCCCGATGCATAGACTCTACCACCATCATTATTGCGAAGCTCAGCAATCTCAAAGTCATTGGTCACATTTAATCTACCCAAAGCATTGATCGGTATCTGATAGCAATCAAGCAAATCGGCATAAATTGGATTAGTTTGCACCTTCGCATCTAAACCTGTGGCATCAATAATAAAGTCGGCTGTTAACTGCAAAATTCCTTCCATTTGGTGCGGACGGATATATGTAGCAGTGCGCCGATCTGGGAGTTGTTCCACCTTTTCGACAGCCCCAAAGGTAATTTGATACCAACCTTCATTCAAGCCCGTTTGCACAATCTGTTTCCAGTCATGGCGATCGGCTGTAGTTGTGCCGCCCCAATCCTTGAGCAAAGTTTGTCGAGTCTGCGGATCAGCCTCTTCAAGAACAGCACGCAAATCCCCACCCCAACAAGCTTTTGGCCAGTTAAAGGGTTGAAATTCATAGTGGTTTTCGACAGGACGTTGAGCGCTACCATAACTATTGCCTTTTGCTTTCGGCGATCGCATCAGGTGTAAGAGATTGATTTTTTGCTGTGGCGATCGCTGACTCACTTCATGAATACGTTGCACGATTCGCGAGGCTACAATGCCACGTCCACGGATTAATACAGTACCGCCATGACTTTCTAGATGTTGATAAATATGTTCATGCTCCTCATAGCCATTGACCACGGCACGAAAGTCTTCTGTCTGGCTACGGTAAGTTTGTAGATCTGGCAAGAACTGAATGGCGGCATAACCCATCGCTAAATGCAGATACTTAGCAACTAAAAAAGCATGATGCCCCTGCCCAAGTGAATAGGCGATCGCATAGCGTCCATCATTGGTTTTCCGTAGCGATCGCACCCGCCCATAGCGATAGATCTTGTCCCAACCAATCCGATGAACCTCGCGATCAATGGAGTCAAACACATTTCCAGATCTTGGTGTATAGGTTTCTGCTAGATCAGGTTCCGCAAACACCTGCCAAAGGTATTTGCAAGCCTGATTAATCCTGCCGCGAGTAAAATCATGCCAAGCCTCACGCCATGCATAACTAGGAAATCCCCAAATATTATCTGGACAAGAATCAGAATTAGAGCGCAACCTCTCATATAAAGGAATTTGTGAATTGAGGCACAGCCGTTTATACCTTGCATAGGGTTGAGGCTCCAAGCCTAACGCCACAATTTGATCAGCAGCTACACCAAAAATCCGTAGATAATCCACCCAAATATAACTTCCTAATCCTCCCCCGATCGCGCCGTAAGTCGTTTCATGCACAGGCAGCCCTGTCCGGTGTAGTGACTGCACTTCCACGACTGGCAATTGAAAGAAGTCTGGAGGGAAATTAGAAGAACTAGCTAAACTTGGCTGAGTGACATTCGCTTGGGGTAAACCTGTTTCGGGATTAAATAAAATCGTGGGATTTGCGGATGATGATTTAACAGTGTTATTTGGCGATCCTGTAGTAGTTGGTTGACTTATAGCAGGCACATCAAAGGCGATCGCTATTTCATATCGTCCAATTGTGAGGCGATCACCAGTGGCTAGCACCTTGCGAAGTTCCATTCCCCGACCAACCAAAACTCCATTAACTAAAATTCCATTAGTACTATTTTGATCGATTACCAATACATTTCCCTGCTCAAGCATTAGCAATGCATGGTATCGAGACACTGAGCGATCGCCTAATATCACCTGTGCTACTTGATGTCCATCTATGCTCTCTGGCAATGAAGTTACATCTTTACCAATGGCGATCGGTAAATTCAGTTGCAAAGATTGCGGCTGATTGGTTGTTATTTCTAACCAACTTAATTGAACAGAAATCTGCATAGGTTTCAAATCTTTATAAGACAGATTGAGACGGTAAAATACTACTCGCTGCTCCCGCTAGTGAAGTACCACACCAAGGACATACTAAGGTAATTCGCTCATAGGAAGAAATTTTGGCACATTTTAAATTGGGGCATTGCAATCCATATACATGATCTGGATTGCGAGAAATCGGTGCTTGACTTGGTGGATCAATCTCAATTGTGGTGACTTGTAATATTTGTTGACCTAAAGCGATCGCACTATTAATCTTTAATTCAACTTCCCCACTCAATAAACGTTGACCATCAATTACAGGAGGATTAGATTCACGCATATTTCTAATCCAAAAGCTCTGTTTTTGGGGATCGAAATAAATCACCACATGTAACCCTGAGACGGTGGGATGCGTCAAAACTAAATCGCACCGAGCAGGATCGCGCCCAATTCGAGTCATTGTCAGACTAATCCTATAACTTTTGGTAATTCCTGCTTCTAACCAAGCCAAAGTTAGTTCCGACATAATTACTTACAAAGCCAAAGCTGTTTGATTTCAAATATATAGCAATCCTCAAGTTTTTTGTATGAGTACCCCTTGGGGACGCTCCTACAAAAAACAAAAAAATTCCAATTTATGAGATTAAATAGTTGATGAGATTGCGTCCCAAAGGGACGCAATCTCATCAACTATTTAGAATAAGATATGACTCCTACATTAATCGGAAGATGGCAAACTCGGATCTTACTGTTGGGAACATTGGGAGTACTCGTCACCATTCCCTTTAGCCTCAATGGTGAATCGCTCTATTTTCAAGTCCTCCTCGCGATCGCCGTTTTAGGATGTATGTGGGATATTGTTTACAACCAATTGCAAACTCTCCGTTGGGATCACGATTGGTCAGCAATATTACAATTAGCCGCAGGAATTTGGGAAGCCTTTTTCTTTTATGTTCCCTTCAAATTTTTGATTAGTAGTATCTTGAAAATTAGCTGGTTGAGTGCGAATATTCCCCTCGACAAATTTTTACTCCACTATTCTTGTATTTGGCTAGCCGTATTTACAGCCTCACAAACACTCATGCGAGTCATCTTTCCGCGTTGGCGATTTCACGGAGGCGAATGGTTTAAAACCAGAAAGCGCTAAAGATTATTGTTGCTTCACAACAATAATCTTTAGCGCTTTCTTTAAAAACAAAGGGAACGCTTAGCGTTCCCTTTGTTTTTTGTTTAAGCTATTTAGCTGATGTGAAAATTATACTTATTTGAGAATCTAAAAACAGCAACATAGATGTTTCGTTAAGCCCATTTGCAGCGAGATTTGAACTAACAAGTTTGAGTCTCGCTATTTTTGTTGCTGTTTTACAGAGTTTTAGAAAAACATAGCTACAAGATAGCTACTTATTTGAGCTTATTTATTGCAAGTTAGTATAGTAACATAAACTGGAAGATCTGGTCAGAATTTTTTGTCTTTATGGATGCAACCCTTATTCGTCAACTTGTATGGCTAGACTACCGATTAGCTCTGCTGTTTCTTGTTTTTATCCCCTTCGGTTTATTAGTCTGGGCTTTACGAAGTGATAGTGAAGCAATCAAGCGATCGCTACTTTTATATTGGCGTGTTGCGAGTTTGGTATTGATTACGATTTACTTAGCGATCGGTAGTTTAGGCATATCTTATATATCAGGAATTTTGGCTGCGATTTTAATCGTTCTCGCGCTTTGGTTTTGGCAAGATCTCAATGAAGATATTGAAGCTTCACGCAAAAGTCTTACCCCTATTTATTTAGGATGGCGCTGGGCGACAACGGTTTACTGCTCTCTAAGTGCCGTATTTAGGCTACTGTTCACTAATTGTGCATTTATGAATGCTGAGCAATTAAGCGATATTTGCAAAATTTGGTTTGAGCCACCGCTAAGTTTTAGCACCACATTTCATAATGGTGTACCTGTCGAAAATTTAGCGTTTGCGGGTGCGGTTGGGGGAATTGTCTATATCTTGTATTTATTTGTCTTTCTTGCTTTTAGCTTACCAAAAACAGGTCGAATTGCATTTCGTGACTAAATTACAGCGCTTTGCGCTTCAATCCAAACCATAAAAAAAGGGTTGCTTCGCAACTCTTTTTTTAACCAGAAGAGGGCGCTAAGCGCCCTCTTCTAGTTTCTATATTGATTGGGATAACGCACCCTTGCACCTGCCCACAGCAGCTTTTGCCGTAATGCTTGATAGTAGGAATATTCTTCTCGCAGGACAATAAACTGAGCTTGACACTCTGACATCTGGATATCTACTCTCTGCCCAGGCAAAATTGATGTGGCAATTACGCCATCAGTCCATAGCTTTAAACTAAAGTCATCGGTAGACAGCGGCCAAATGCTTACGGTTAATTTGGGCGGAATCACGATCGCTCGACTTGATAAGCTCAAAGGACAAATCGGTGTAATCGCGATCGCGTGCATTCCTGAATGTACAATTGGCCCATTTGCCGCCACAGTATAAGAAGTTGAACCAGTGGGGGTCGCCACAATTAACCCATCGCCATGATATTGATCGACCACCTCACCATCAATTTCTAGTTCTAGCGCCGCCGTGACCATGCGATCAGGCGAAGCTGGCTTCACACACATCTCATTGAGACATAAAAAGGGTCCACAAGGCTGACCTAATCGAGTACCTAAGCCTTCATCAACAGTTACTACTTTTGCCTCCAGCATCATTCGTCGCTCGATCGCAAAGCGATCGGACAAAAGCCGTTGCCAGATCTCTACAGTATTTTCACATTCCTCAATCGAGTGTGTGAGAAATCCCAAATGTCCGCCGACATTAATCGCTAAAATCGGAACCTCAAGTCTTGCCAAATATCTAGCTGCGCCCAAAGTTGCGCCATCTCCACCTAAAACAATCGCAAGATCAATATCTTGGTGCATGGATTCGAGAAAGACAGGATAGGGATTATCAGTTGCGCCTGTTGGACCAATTAATACTTTGACCCCAAGTTCTTCTAACTCACAGCTACATCGCTCAGCCCACATTTTGCCAATTTGACTACCCGACTTATAGGCAATGATTGCTTTACTAATCTTCACAGGTTCCCCTCAAATTGGGATTATATGGTTGACCAACTTCGCTCTAAGTATTTTGAGCTAAAACCTGTAGCTCAGGATTTAGCTCAAAACACAAGTTTTAGCTTTTATATTTAATTGCACTTAGCTACTTAACCTAATTCTAAATCTCTATGTCAACTCTTTATTTATCGCTCGTTATAGCTGATGTCGCTTGTGGTAATCCTTTCTCCGCCAAGAATTAGTGAGGCGGCGCTTCGCGCCGCCTCACTAATTCTTGGATTTTGAAGAGCGGCACTTTGTGCCGCTCTTCTCTTCTTGAGATTTGATTTTGTCCATAAGAGATGGCGGAATATGTCTCTTTTATGATCAGTATTGTCGTAATTGTTATGAATATTTTTCAATTCATGAAAATTAATGATACAAAAAACAAATTTTTGAGCTAAGATTTGACACTAGGTAAAATTCTTGGTGTGAAGGGTAAGTCATGAGTCAGGCAGGATTTGGCGATTCATCATCACAAGAGAGCATTAGTCCATCAATGCCAGAGCCGCAAACCCCGCTTCAGAGTGTATCTCCAAATGTACTCGGTGAGCCAACAACTCTGTTCAACGCCTTGCCCAGACAAGTCTTAGAGCAAGAGCTACAATTTTGCAATGAGCGTAGTCAGCAAGCGCAAATTTTGTTGCGTCAGGCTCAAGAGCAACTGCAACTGTCGCAGCTAGTCATTCAAAGACAGGAAACCCTGACCCAAACCCTGCAATCACGTATCGACCAACTGGAACGTGAATTGCAAGATGTGCATACTAATTGTGATGAATTGCGCGATCGCCTCAAGCGTCAACAACATCACACCTCACAACTAAAAGCAGCCCTCGAACGCTGCCTCGACACCTCGACACCTGCACCTAATGACATGGCTCTTAATGACATGGCACTCTCAGCATTAGAGTCTTGGTCGATCGCCAAACTTGCCGATGAAAAGATTACTCCCGTTGAGGCGAACAATGATTCCCCAATGCAAAATGTGGTCAAAATCGTACCTGCACCTCAACCAATTGAGCTAGAGCCACCTCAAGAACTAAAGCCATTTGTTTCAGAATTACAATCGCCTGAAGTAGTTGAAGAACCTCTTCAGTTATCCATGCCTGCCAAAAATCAACCGATTTCGCCCTTGATTGTAAGACCACATAAAGCTTCGCAAGGTTCACCGATCGCCCCTAACTTACCACCGTTACAGGTTGTTGCGGAGTCCAACGAGCAATCTATGGTTAATTGGCGCATTGAGAAGCACCCAGAGCAACAGGCGATCGCTACGGGTAAAAATACGACCACCGACGAATTAGCTAATTCCCTAATTTCTTCAAGCTCTGCTGTAACCAACTCAACAATGGCTTCTACTGTTGCCACGCCCAAGTTTATGCAAGCTCTGTATGGTAATGCTAATAGTCCTGTGAATGATGGAAGTGAAGAAGATACTCAGCTAGCGATCGCTAATGCTAACCCTCGTAAAGCGGTGACTTCTCTTGCTGCTGTACAACTTCCTCAGTTTCCCCCTTTGCCACGCCGATGATTGGTTTCCTGCGTGGTGCGATCGCGACTTGTAAGGCATCGGATAGTTCTCGAAAAAATACGCCTTCCTATTGGCTCACCCTTGATGTTCAGGGTGTGGGTTACGATATCCAAATCACGGCTAGCGCTGCAAATAAATTGCCACTCGTAGGAGAAGAGACGCAAATATTTACGCATCTCATCGTCCGCGAAGATCAAATGACATTGTTTGGTTTTCCCACTCTTGCTGAGCGTGAGCTATTTCGCCAATTAATTAGCGTTTCAGGAATCGGCACTCAAGTTGGTTTGGCTCTATTAAACAGTTTAGGAATTCAAGATCTGGTTAAGGCGATCGTTTCAGGAAATACAAGAGTATTGAGTTTAACCCCAGGGGTCGGCACAAAAACGGCGGAAAGATTGGCTCTAGAATTAAAGACAAAACTTGCGGATTGGCGCTTAGCTCAGGTTGGGGCGATCAGTTCCGTTGGGAGTGTAGTTAGTGTGGCAGTGCAGGAAGAGGTCGAAATGACTTTGCTAGCTCTAGGCTATACACCCACAGAAATTAGTAATGCCCTCAATGCGATCGCCAGTTTACCGATTCTTGCCAAAACTCAAGATATCGAAGCATGGATTAAAGAAGCGATCGCTTGGTTATCTCGATAATTAAAAGGTTCTGATTTGCCCGCTTCGCGGGCAAATCAGATGATTAAATCACCATGCCAATACTCCAGTCATTTAGATTGATAAAGGGATATCTATCCATTTCCTTTGCTGGTGAGACTCTTGGGTTAAATCCATGAGCAACTGTGACCATGCACCTTCATAAAGACTCGGAGTCATTGGTTGACCTGATTGAATTGACTTAACCCAGCGATCGCATATAGCCAGCACAGGCGCAAGCCGACCATCAGTATAGGTTTTTGGAAGTTCATATTCGGGCGGAATCGGCAAGATTTCCATGTCGGTGCGATCAATTTTGCCTTGTCGCAAACTGAAGCCATGCACATAATCCGATTGATTGGAGCTACCCAATACAAGAGTTCCATTTTCACCATAAACCGTCAGCCAATGCCCACGGCCGCGATAGGTGACAGTACTCAGAGAAATATTACAGGGAGTTCCATCAGCAAGCTCTAAGAGAATATTACAGGTATCATCGGCATCGACAGGACGCATAACACCATCAGCATCTGGGCGTTCAGTAATACCTGTGCTGAGTTGACCAGAAAGACTTTTAATATCGCCAAATAACCAACGTACATAATCAAAGGCATGGGAACCGATCGCACCTAATGCACCACCACCAAAATCTTTTTGGCTATACCAATTCCATACCCTCTTTGGATCGGCGCGTCCTTGCACTAGCCAATCAATTTGAATTAGTCTTTTTTTACCCACATGATTCTGATCTAGTAGATGTTTGAAGTATCGCCATTGCGGAACACAACGAAATTCAAAATCGGTAGCAGTGATCACTTGACGTTCTTGAGCAAGACGATAAAGCGCGATCGCTTCTTGAAAATTCATGGTCACAGGCTTTTCTAGCAAAATATGCTTGCCCGCCTCGATCGCGGCTTTTGCCTGTTCATAATGAAAACTTGGCGGTGTGGAGATGGTGACAGCTTGGACTTGTTGCAGTGCAAGTAAATCTTCAAGGCGATCGCAAGCGTGAGGAATATTAAATTTATCAGCTATTTGCTGAGCTTTGAGGCGATCGCGATGGTACACCGCCACAACTTCTGTATCAGGATGAATCTGTAGAGCAGGAATATGGATAATCTGTCCAAATCCTGTTCCAATAATACCAACACCAATTTTTGACATATTTTTTATTGTTTGAATGATTTGAGTCGGACTTACCCCCTTTAATTCCCCCTTGCAAAGGGGGAAAACTAGAAATCTTATTCCCTCCCCTTTGCAAGGGGAGGGTTAGGGTGGGGTAAATTTTAAATAAGAAACCACTTTAGAAAGAGTGCTTTGCACTCTTTCTAAAACTCTATTCCTGCTTGAGCTTTGACACCTTGCTCTCTAAAAGGATGTTTGACAAGTTCCATTCTCGTTACTAAATCAGCAACTTCAATTAGTTCCGCAGGAGCACCACGACCAGTGAGAATCACATGGGAATCAGCAGGTTTCTCTTTTAAACCAGCAATCACGGTCTCAACATCGAGATAGCCTAATTTGAGAGCAATATTTACCTCGTCAAGGAGAACAAGCTTGTATTCAGGATTTTTAATGTAGCCTAGTCCCACTTCCCAAGCTTCTTTAGTTTTGGCAATATCGCGATCGCGGTCTTGAGTTTCCCATGTAAATCCTTCACCCAAAGCCTGAAAAACAAGTTGATCTTGCCACATTTCAAAAACTTTCTTTTCCGCAGGTTCCCATGCACCTTTGATAAATTGGACGATCGCAACTTTATATCCATGCCCTAGCGATCGCAATACCATCCCCAAAGCGGCTGTAGTTTTACCCTTGCCATCACCAGTGTTGATAATAATCAGCCCTTTTTCGAGTTTACGCTCTGCGACTCGCTGATGTTGTACCTCTTGGCGGCGTTGCATCTTGGTGCGATGTTGTTCGGCAGTAAGTTCAGTCATAAAGGATTCCTGTTGAGCGGCAGTCAAGCATTGAGTTGCTAAAACATTTTATCGCAACCGTCATAATGCTTAGAAAAAATTAAACCCAAAAAAGTTAGGGTCGGTTGCTTCGCAACCGACCCTAACTTTTTTGGGTTTTGTTGGTATATTTAGCCTTGACGCTACAACGGCTGAATATGTTTAAGAAAATCTTCTCCTATGGTTTGCTTGCGTTTGTACCGATATCGGTCATCGGTCACTTGCTAGGATGGAATTCGACGCTGGTGTTTGTGACCTCAGCGATCGCAATTTTGCCCCTAGCAGGTTGGCTTAGCACCGCAACTGAGGAAATCTCGGTAGTTTTAGGGCCTTCATGGGGCGGTTTGTTAAATGCGACTTTTGGTAATGCGACGGAGCTTATCATTGCGATCGTGGCTCTGAATGCAGGATTTACTAGCGTGGTTAAAGCTAGTATCACGGGTTCAATCATTGGAAACCTGTTGCTGGTGATGGGTTTGTCCATGTTTTTGGGTGGACTACGTTATAAAGAACAGGAATTTCAGCCAACCATGGCGAGATTAAATGCTTCCGTGATGAATTTAGCTGTAGTTGCAATTTTGTTGCCAACAGCCGCAAATTTTACAACTGCAGGAATCAGTGAAGAAATTTTGCAAAAGCTATCGATCTCGGTAGCGATCGTGCTGATCGTTGTTTATTGTTTAACGCTCCTCTTCTCAATGAAAACTCATGCCTATCTCTATGACGTGGGCAAATCAGAAGCAGATGATGTAGAGGAAGAAGAAGGGCATCCACAGGAAATCAATCTTAAATTATGGATTTCAGTTCTACTGGGAGTAACTTTGTTGGTTGCTTTGGAATCTGAGCTTTTAGTGGGAACTTTAGAAGAGGCGACAGCCCAACTCGGCTTAACAGAACTATTTACTGGGGTAATCGTCTTGCCAATTATCGGTAATGCTGCCGAACATACAACGGCGATTACGGTAGCGATGAAGAACAAAATGGAACTATCGGTATCGGTTGCTGTGGGTTCAAGTATGCAAATTGCACTATTTGTTGCACCGTTGCTTGTGATTATCGGTTGGTTTATGGGTCAACCTATGGATTTAAACTTTAATCCCTTTGAGTTAGTAGCGGTTGCGGTAGCAGTACTGATTGCTAACTCGATTAGTTCCGATGGGCGATCGAATTGGCTAGAAGGTTCTTTGCTAGTAGCAACTTATGCAATTTTAGGCTTTGCATTCTATTTTCAACCAGTCTAAAAAAAGCGGCGCATTGCGCCGCTTTTTTTTAATCGCTATACAATCTCCTAAAGCGTGGATCAAGTTTGGCGCTTTTCTCTCGATTACATTTAGCACAAAGAGTTTGGAGATTACTCAAGTCATTAGCTCCACCTTGAGCGAGGGGAATAATATGATCGACTTGTAAGCTTTTAGCCGTAAGGTCAATTTTGTGACATCTTTGACATTGATAATTATTCCGCTCAAAAGTTTTTTCCCTAACCTCAATTGGAATTTTAATACGTGGTGTTTTGTCAGCCATAATTTTGGATTTGGGCAATGATAATGTAGTCATCTACTATGTAGTTACTATCAAATCGTAAATTAAATAACTCTTTTTTGATAGGAGAGATATATTTTTGAAGAGGTAAATTTGCTTGAGCAAAGTTGCTGAAGCTAGTATTCATTTTATCTCTTGTGGGAGTTGAGTCAACACGTTTATACCAAATCAATTTCAAAGAGAATGATTTGACAAAACTTTGAATAATTTCTGATTCAATTTGTTTTGTTTTTTGCTTTTCATCGAAGAGAGAAAATAATTTACTTTCTTGAATAATCAAGACAACATAACCATCCTTAGCCAGATGCTTTTGAAAAATATCTGCATAGATTTGTGTAGAAGTTGCTCGACGGTCATACTCCCAGAAGAAACAGTGAGAAACAACGATAAAATCAAAAAATTCTATAGGTAAATTATCAATTTTTTGTTTATAGTAATCGAATAAGTTAGAACTGTCTAATCTCCAAAAAGTATTACTAGATGGATGATTATCAAAAGTATATTCTTGCCAAAATTCTAAACCCGTTTTTAAGAATAAATCTTGTTGTTCCAATGCATGGTAGTTAATATGTATCGAAGTTTCTAAGCCATTCTTATGAAGACGTTCAATTAAGCCTGCCAGCCCATACAGCATCGTTCCATGTCCTGCGGCAACATCTAAAATCTTTAAGTTGTTTTTTAGTTTGCCAGAGCGATAAATTAAAAACCATGCCAGATAGCTACAGTAAGTATTGTCTAGGAAATACTCTAATAAATATACATATTCAATTAAAGGATAACTGTAATCAGGATCTTTACCTGATTTAACTTTTTTAAGTTCTTGATAGGCTGATCGAATTTCATCTGGATGATAGTGACTAAGATTCTTATTTATATAATTTGCTAGCTTAGATTCCAACTCATCAAAAACTTCATTGTCAATTCCTGTGAATTGTAAAAATTCAGTATCTCCAGATTCAAATCTAAATTTTGTCTCGTGACAAATAAATCTAACAATCTCAGAATCAACTTCAATTGTGTCATTTGCTAACTTTGTCGTAACAGGTAGAGCAACTAAACTTTGACTCTCATGGATTTCTGATACTCGCTTGCGTAAGCCTAGCGTCTCTTTTTTATAAATATCTAAACTAGAAATTAGTCTTTGATTTTCTAGATATAGAGATTCTAGAATAGAAAGATTAGCATCAGATTTTTGGATTTCCTGAAATACTTGTTCGGCAAGTTTAAACTTTTCCCCCTTTAAAGCAGATGAAAACTGGTAAGAACGCCACCAATTTTTAAACCAATTAATCATTAATCATACCCAAACCCGTTTTTTCCTTCCCTTATATCCATATTAGGCGAAAAGTTAACCAAATCCAACAATTCTTGCTTAAATATCTCATATTGTTCTGCTTCATTGTCATACCACCAAGCATATTTAGATTGCAAAGCGATCGCTTCTTCACGGGTACTAGCGACTAATGACTTCTTTTGGTTAGCATGAAAAGGCTGAATGACAATTCTTTCAGCGATCGCTAACTTTTGTAAAAAGGCTTTCTTATCTTCAGGTAACGTGGGTAAAAGAGGAGTAATTGTAACTGAATATTTGGCACTAGATAGACTATGTTGAAGCTTACCAAGAGCTTGTAATCTGGCAGTAATACTCGGTGACTTTGGTTCAAAGTCTTTTCTTACTGACTCGCTACCTGTAGGAATACTAATATTAATTCGTAGGTATTGCAGCTTTTGCAAAATATCAATGTCTCGCACTATCATCGGACTACGAGTCTGAATCACCAGTATCGGCTGAAATTCGGTCATCACCTCTAAGAGTTGCCTCGTCAGTTTTTGCTTTGACTCGATCGCTTGATATGGGTCAGTAACGCTACTCATATAAATACGTGGCGGAGTATCTGAGTGTTTTCTTTTCCACCGAGCTAACTCTAATTCCAATAATTCAACAGCATTTTGTTTGATGATTACCCAGTCACCCCATTCCTTCCTAAGCTTTTGATTTGGGCTAAAGGCTGCTGCATAGCAATAACTACAGCCATATTGACAGCCTTGATAGGGGTTTAGAGTAAAGTCGTAAGCATTGATAAATCCGCTTGCCTTGGTGAGCAAAGATTTCGCATCTTTAGTGTAAATTGCAGCTTTTCCGAACAGCATAGTTGTCTATCACATTAGTTTAGATAGCCAGTAATTGAGAAGTCTGTCCCAATTCGTTGAAATTGCGATCGCGAAAGATTTGGAGCATCAGTCATCATCATTAATCCTAAATCATCAATGCTCAATAGGTGTTTCGGGGAGGTGTTTCAGCTTAAATGACTGAAATGCTTGATGTGTAGTAGTTTTAGCCTCGGAGGTCTTTGATGTCTGAAATACCCATCACTAAAAGCATTGAGCCATTTACTATGTTTGCTCCCCTGAAATATGTATTGAGACTCAATTTTTTGGGTTTTAGCTATAGCTAGAAAAACTTGCTATAATTAAAAATTGTGATTATTTTAAGAGCGTAAGTTTTGATAGAACGCTATACGTTACCCGAAATGGGGCGATTATGGACGGATCGCCATAAATACCAAACTTGGTTGCAAGTTGAGATCGCCGTTTGCGAGGCTCAGGCAGAATTAGGCTATATTCCTGCCGATGCTGTCGAAGAAATTAAGGCGAAGGCTAACTTTGAGGCTGATCGCGTTAATGAAATTGAGTTAACGGTCAAGCACGACATGATCGCGTTTTTGACCAACGTAAATGAATATGTAGGTGATGCAGGACGCTATATTCACCTCGGTCTAACTAGCTCTGATGTGCTAGATACGGCTCTTGCCGTGCAATTAGTCGATAGCTTAGAAATTATCCAAGCCCAGTTAGAAGAAGCCATCCAAGCGATTCGCTACCAAGCCCAACAACATCGTTACACGATTATGTCGGGGCGCACGCATGGTATCCATGCCGAGCCAATTACCTTTGGCTTTAAGTTGGCTGGCTGGTTAGCAGAAATGTTGCGCCATCGCGATCGCCTATTGAACTTAAGCAAAACGATAGCTGTCGGTAAAATTTCGGGTGCTGTTGGTACGTATGCCAATGTCGATCCACGCATTGAAGCGATCGCCTGTCAAAAGCTAGGACTACAGCCCGACTGTGCGTCAACACAGGTAATTTCTCGCGATCGCCATGCCGAGTTCTCGCAAGTACTAGCCCTAATCGGTGCATCGATTGAACGCTTTGCAGTAGAAATTCGTAACTTGCAGCGTACCGATGTCCTCGAAGTCGAAGAGCATTTCACCAAAGGACAAAAAGGCTCGTCAGCAATGCCTCACAAGCGCAATCCGATCCGTTCCGAGCGTTTAACGGGTATGGCGCGGTTGTTACGTGGCTATGCGACAACCGCTCTGGAAAACGTGGCGCTATGGCATGAACGCGATATTTCCCACAGTGCAGCAGAACGGGTGTTACTACCTGATAGCTGCATCCTCACTCACTTCATGCTCCGAGAAATCACAGACTTAACCAAAAATCTTTTAGTGCATACCCACAACATGGAGCGCAATCTCTATTGTTATGGTGGTGTGGTCTTCAGTCAGCAGGTATTGCTCACATTGGTTACTAAGGGATTGAGTCGTGAAGATAGCTACGCGATCGTTCAGAAAGCTGCTCACCTCGCTTGGAATAAAACCGACGGTGATTTCCGCAAGTTGATTAGCGAAGATGAAACCGTGCAGAAAACCCTCTCTGAAGAAGAGTTAGCTGCTTGCTTCGATCCTAATAAGCATCTCAAAAATCTTGACCAAATCTATCAACGTTTGGGTATTTAAAAGAAAGGCGGCGCGATGCGCCGCCTTTCTTTTACGAAAAAGTTTGGGTGTTTATTAAGGAAAGTGACGCGAAGCGCTGCCTTTCTTTTACAAAAGCGTTTGGGTATTTATCTAAGAAAAGTATCGCATCGTGCTGCTTTTCTTTTTGGAATTAGTGTTAGTGATTCTGGTATAATACATAACTGAAAAATAAATGTTTTACTCAATGTTTTTAACGCGAATTCATTAAGAAAAGTCAAGAAACATCAATGCAACTCACACATCGTCCTCGCCGTCTCCGCCGTAATCCTTCTGTCCGTAGCCTCGTTAGAGAAAACCATCTATCAACAGATGACTTTATCTATCCTATGTTCGTGATGGAAGGAGAGAATAATCGTGTTGAAATTCCCTCCATGCCCGAAGCCTATCGCTTTACCCTCGATCTATTGGTTAAAGAAGTAGAAGAGATTTATGCCTTAGGAATTAAGGCGATCGCCCTTTTCCCTGCTGTGCCTGAAGAGAAAAAAGATCTCACTGGTAGCGAAAGTTTTAATCCTGAAGGACTAGCACAGCGTGCAGTTCGCGCCATTAAGGCAGTAGTTCCCGATATCATTATTTTTACCGATGTTGCCCTCGATCCTTTCACTACCCATGGACATGATGGCATCATTGATGATAATGGTGTAATTCTGAATGATGAGACCGTTGAAGTTCTAGTCAAAATGTCTGTTTCCCAAGCTGCCGCTGGAACTGATTTTGTTTCTCCTTCCGATATGATGGATGGTCGGATTGGAGCAATTCGACAAGGGCTAGATGAAGCTGGATTTGAAAATGTTGGCATTCTCGCCTATTCGGCAAAATATGCCTCTGCTTACTATGGACCTTTCCGTGATGCATTGGGTTCTGCACCTAAATCTGGTGATAAAAAGACCTATCAAATGGACCCTGCCAATTCTCGCGAAGCCATTAAGGAAGTCTATCTCGATATTGCTGAAGGTGCAGATATTGTGATGGTCAAGCCTGCGCTCGCCTATTTAGATATCATTGCCAAGGTAAAAGATGCAACCAATGTACCTGTAGCTGCCTATAACGTCAGTGGTGAGTATGCAATGGTCAAGGCGGCGGCGCAACTCGGATGGATTGATGAGAAGAAGGTAATGTTTGAAACTCTGTTAAGCATGAAGCGTGCTGGTGCAGATATTATCTTGTCCTACCATGCCAAGTCGGTTGCGCAGTTGCTTGCTTCGGGTTATCGTCCCTAATCGTATCTGTCAATCAATCATGAATGCAAAAGAACTTCTCGAAAGTTACGCTTTGGGCGATCGCGACTTTAGTAAGCGATCGCTCATCGGATTGATTTTGACTGGAGCAAATTTGTCTGGAGCAAATTTTATTGAATCAGATCTTGAGGAAATAACTCTTGATATTGCCAATTTAGAAGATGTGGAACTAAATCTGGCGAATTTAGTAAGAGCAAATTTGAGTGGTTCTATTTTGATTCAAGCAAATCTCAATGGCACTATTCTTGAACAAGCATCATTAATTGGTGCAAATCTCTCCGAAGCATTTTTAATTGAAGCCGATCTCAGTGATGCGGTCTTAGTAGAAACTAATTTTAGTAATGCGTTTTTAACTAGTGCCAACCTTACGCGATCGCGCCTATGTCGGGCAAATTTATCAAACGCATTTTTGACGGGAGCTTATCTGAATGGGGCAGACTTGCGTGGGGCAAATCTCACCGAAGCAGATTTAACAAGGGCAAATTTAACGGGTGCAAATCTTGCTGGAGCCGATCTTAGCCGTGCTAATCTGACCAATGCCAAGCTAAATTGGGCAAATCTGGCTAATGCCAAGTTAATCGGTGCAGATTTGACAGGAACCTATCTATCGACGCTTAAGAGTATTGAAGGTACGGATTTTACGGATGCGCGTAATGCACCTAACTCGGTTGAGCTTGTTAATATGCTTGTTAATATGGAAGAGTTAAAACCAGAAGAATAAAATTTTTATGGTCAAGCGTTGTCCGCCTAACTATAAAAATTAATTAACGTAAATCAGAAAGCTTATGCCTTTGTTTCGTTCACTCACCAAACTGACAAATCTTGCTCTAGTAATGGCGATCGCAGGGGCGATCGCTATGCCGATTTCCGAAAGTGTCTATGCCCAAGCCAAAAAAGATGCAACCGAATGGATTAGGCAAGGGCGGCAACTGTGGCAAAACAATAATATTTCAGGGGCGATCGCTGCTTATCAACAGGCTGCGAATTTGGAGCCGAAAAACTCGCGCATTTTTACTAGCCTTGGTTTTTTACTAACCCAACAGAATAACTATTCTGGGGCGATCGCCGCTCTAGATAAAGCCACCAAACTAGATGCCAATAATGCCAAAGCATTTAATGCATTAGGTTTTGTCTATGTCCGCATTAAAGACTATCCCAGCGCGTTAACCGCCTATCGCCGCGTAATCGCCTTGGATCGCAAAAATATTGATGCTTACAACAGTGTTGGCTTTTTGTTGACTGAACAAAAACAATATGCCGAAGCCGCCAAGATTTATCGTCAAGCGATCGCGGTTGCGCCCAGAGAAGCTAAGAGCTATCTGAATTTGGGCTATGTCTTGAAACTCTCAGGAGATAGCAAGGGTGCATTTGCTGCCTATAACCAAGCTGATAAGATGGCTCCTTTTGACGCTGATGTACTGGTGGCGATCGGTAGTTTATTTGCTGAGCAAAATCAATATGAAGAGGCGATCAGTAAGTACAAAAGAGCCTTAGAAGTCAATCCTCGACATCCCCAAGCCAATCTTGCTATTGCGAAGGTCTTCCAAAGTGAGGGCAATTATGCTGAAGCGATCACCTCCTTGCGCCGTGCGGCTGGAGCAAGAAATATTCCTACTAATAATTTGATCGAGATTCAAAAGGCGATCGCTGATCTTTATATTCAGCAAGGTTCTCTATCGGGTGCGATCGTCGCCTATCGTCAAATTCTTGAGGCTGAGCCAGAGGATGCAGCAACTTATCTAGCTTTAGGTAAGTTATTAGCGACTCAACAACGGGCGATCGAAGCTCGCAAAATGTTAGAAAGTGCTGAGCGTTTCTTTAATCAACAGGGCAATATTGATGGTTTAAATCAAGCTCGTAAAGCCCTAGCAGACCTCAAATAACAAAAAGAGGCTGTTGTACAGCCTCTTTTTGTTAAGCACCTTCGCGCAGTTTATCCAAAATCGAACGATCTTCTAGAGTGGAAGTATCGCTGGTGATTTCTTGACCAGAGGCAAGCGATCGCAAGAGGCGACGCATAATTTTCCCCGATCGCGTTTTAGGCAAGGCTTCCGCAAACCGAATCTCATTCGGACGGGCGATCGCCCCAATTTCACCAACAACGTGTTTTTTGAGTTCCTTAGCAAGTTCTTCACTAGGTTGGCGATCGCCTTCCAGAATCACAAAGGCAAAGATATCCTCACCTTTTAACTCATCAGGCTTACCAACCACAGCAGCTTCAGCAACCGCAGGGTGGGAAACTAATGCCGATTCGATTTCCATGGTTCCTAAACGGTGACCTGCAACATTAATTACATCATCGACTCGACCCATTACCCAATAGTAACCATCTTCATCCTTACGAGCGCCATCACCTGCAAAATAGACATAGTTGCCATCCTTGGGGGGGATATGCTCCCAATAACTATTACGAAAACGCTCTGGGTCACCGTAAACCGTTCGCATCATTCCTGGCCAAGGATGACGCACGATTAGATAGCCACCTTCGTTCTCATGGGCAGGATTACCTTCAAGATCGACAATATCAGGAATAATTCCTGGAAATGGAAGTGTGGCGGAACCTGGTTTTGTGGGAACAGCTCCAGGAAGCGCTGTAATCATGATTCCACCTGTTTCCGTTTGCCACCATGTATCCACAATCGGACAACGACTGCCACCAATCACGCGGTGATACCACATCCAAGCTTCAGGATTAATTGGTTCACCGACGGTTCCCAATAAGCGCAGTGAGGTCAAATCACGAGTATTAGGATGATGTTCACCCATTTTGATAAAGGCGCGAATGGCTGTGGGTGCGGTATAGAACACACTCACCTGATACTTCTCAATTACATCCCAAAAACAACCGAGATTAGAAGCTCTAGGTGCTCCTTCATACATCAGTGTGGTTGCACCATTGGATAATGGTCCATAGACAATGTAGCTATGTCCTGTAATCCAGCCCACATCGGCTGTACACCAATACACATCGGTATCTTTGAGATCAAAAATCCATTTGGTGGTCATGTGGCTATAAAGATTGTAGCCAGCCGTAGTATGCACGACTCCTTTTGGTTTACCAGTACTGCCAGAAGTATAGAGAACGAATAGCATATCTTCACTATCCATTGGCTCTGCATCACATTTAGCGGAAACGCCCTGCTGTAAGTCATGCCACCAATGATCGCGCCCTGCGGTCATATGCGTATTTTGACCTGTCCGTTTCACAACCAAGACATCGGTAACGGAAGGTGCGGCTCCATTGGCGATCGCCTTATCTACTTGCTCTTTTAATGGCACGATCGCATCTTTGCGCCAACCACCATCAGCAGTGATGACAAGTTTTGCTTCGGCATCAACAAGGCGATCGCGTAAAGCTTCGGCGCTAAAACCACCAAATACGACACCATGTACTGCGCCGATTCTGGCACAGGCTAGCATCGCGATCGCTGCTTCGGGAATCATTGGCATATAAATACCAACGCGATCGCCTTTTTGGACTCCTAATTGTTTGAGGGCATTGGCAAACTGACAAACTTCACGATGTAATTGGCTATAGGTCAACGTGCGCGAGTCGCCATTTTCACCTTCCCAAATTAGAGCCGCTTTGTTTTTGCGCCAAGTGGTCAAGTGGCGATCGAGACAGTTATAGGAAATATTAATTTTGCCTCCGTCAAACCATTTCACCGATGGCGGTTGCCAGTCGAGAACGGTGTGCCATTTCTCAAACCAATGTAGTTCTTGATCGGCTAGCTCAGCCCAGAAGGCAGCAGGATCAGCTTTAGCGCGATCGTAAATTTGGTGATATTCCGCAAGACTTTTGATATGGGCTGCCTGAGAGAACTGTGCTGATGGTTCAAACAAGCGTTTTTCTTGTAAAACTGATTCAATCGTTGGTTGTGACATAAATTAATGTTATGGGGAGTGATAATGCGCGGCGCAAAGTGCTGCACATCATTCATCCTTTCAGAATACTGTTGATAGTTATGCCCCTAGTGTAAATTATCGAGAATCTATAATTTAGAAATAGTAAAATTCCGCAATGATTAGCAATATCTGAGACTATTACGGGGTTATTCCTAGATATAGTCACACTTCAAGATTTGCTGATAGATAGAAATGTTATCAATAATTAATAGCCACTATCAGCAACACAGATACCCTGACATTTAATACCATTAGTAGCTGTACGCAGACAGTGATTGCAGAGAATGGGTTCTTGTTTAGTCTCAGCCCACATTCCGCTCGTAATGGAATGAGAAAAACAATTACGAAACAGGTGCAGGGAGCAAATAATAGCGTTGGCAGGTGGGAGAAAAAAACTTTAAAATATGAAGCCGAAGAGGAGACAAA
>NZ_NDHW01000010.1 GCF_002251945.1 Pseudanabaena sp. SR411 | reverse complement strand
GATGGTCTAGATTCGATACTTTCATCTCTGTATTAATATTTACCTCCTCTTTTTTGATTTTCGATGATTTTGATTTTCGGTAATTATTTTACCCTTCCATTACGAGCGGAATGTAGGCTCTAATAAAACTAAAACTTTCTGCACATAAAAGTATGCACTTGGGTCGCCACCATCTCCGCACAATGAATCGGTGGAACCGCCACAAACTTTTCTAGCCCTTTGGTAGAGTCGAGGTAGGGTATTGTCCCTAGCCCCTCTCTGTTAGATCTGGACGTACCCGTTTCCGTGTATCCAGCTCCCGATATTCTTAGCTTGCGCTTTTGCTCATGTGAAGATAATCATGGCAGCTTTCATGTATTGCTACAAGGTTTGTAGGCTTCCAATTATTATGATTTCCATCTACATGATGTAGATGTACTTTTTCATCACCTACGAATTTTAATCCGCAAGTTTTGCATGAATGGTTTTGCTTTTTAAGGGCTTTAGAGGTCGTGCCATCGTAGAGCTTACTGTTACGTTCGCTCCAGTAGACAATATCGCCATCGTAGGGAGATTTATCTCCTTGGACGTTGCTGTGTCTGTTTTCGGAGTAGGGAATAGCAGGAAATGCTGTATCTAGTAATTTCCTACAAGAATAGCGATCTTGCTTAAATTCCTTGTTAAAGACCTTGAATGCTCTGAATTGGATGTAATATAACGAGTTTCTTGAACCGTTCATCTTACAGAAGCGGTGGTAATTTCTCCAACCTCTAACAATC
>NZ_NDHW01000106.1 GCF_002251945.1 Pseudanabaena sp. SR411 | reverse complement strand
ACTATTTGGTTGTCTAGGTTCTTAGCGCTTTTCTTGTGTCGGGTTCGCTTCGCTTTCGCTCGCCTCTCCCTTCAGCGCTTTATTAAGTTAGCAAGGTTACAATGCTTTGTCAAGCGTTTTCTTAAAGAAAGTTTTGAACACGCCTAAAACAAAGCCATGAAACCCTTTTGGATTAAGGGTTATGACAGCAAAAAGTTTTTTAGATTTTTCTTTTTAGGGTTGGCTCTGAGAATTTGATCTAGGGGATAGGGTTATTGGCTGACGATATAGGGGGAAGAAGTTGCTTGGATTTGCCCCGATCGCACTAAGGCTTGGTAGATGAACGCGGCAACTTCGGCTCTAGTTGCAGGCTTATTAGAATTTAAAAGTTTTAGATTGGGATAATTGACGACCATCCGATTCTCGGTTGCCGCAGCTACACTGTTGCGAGCGTAGGCAGGGATAGTAGTCGCATCTGAGTAAAGTTGCAAGGTTGTATCAACAGGTTTGGTTGGTGCATAACCCAGACCGTTAGCCAAGGAAACAAGAATTTGCACACGGGAAATATTTTCATTTGGGCGGAATGTGGTGGCGGAATAGCCAGACATAAATCCTGTTGTATAGGCTTTTTGGATAGCAGTCGCTGCCCAGTTAGTTGAGGCAACGTCAGTAAAGGTAGCTCTACTGCGGACGGTTTGCTTATTCATTGCTTGGCTGAGCAATGCGGCAAATTGAGCTCTGGTCACAGGATCGTTGGGGCGGAAACTACCATCGGGAAAGCCCTTGATGATATTTTTAGAAGTTAACTCTTGGATAAAAGTTTGCGCCCAATAGCTGTCAGGAACGTCTTTGAATACAACTTGAGTGATTGGCGTTGCAGGAGTAGATGGTGGGGTGAGTGGTGCTGTGGGTTGGACAAGCTCTACTGAGCCTTGGACAAGTTTGGGATCAGCTTGATTACCGATCGCGATAACTGTTACTCCAGAAGCGTTGTTAATGTCAGTTTGCTTATTGTTTTGAAAAATATTTTGACCAGGACTAGAAGTTGTACCAAGATCGACAGTGGGTTGCCCCTTACGATCTTTCAAAATTACTAGTCCGTTTTCTTGGTTGTTAGCAATGAGATTATTGCGAAATGATGGGGTCGATAGATTTGAAACAACGATGCCACCGCGATTGTTGACAATGCGATTAGAGACAACAGCAACTTGTGAATTCTGTCCGATCGCTAGTCCAAAGCCAGTGTTATCAAAGGTGTTTGACTGGATTAGCCCTGTGCTTGTCCCAAGTGCGGAGAGTCCATTAGCACCATTTTTAGTAAAAATGTTGTTGCTGATATTTGCAGAAGTTGCACCTGTGAGGAACACACCGTCATGAGTAGAATTAGCAAACGTATTGTTAGTAATAGTGACGTTTTGAGCAGATTCCAGCCAAAGGGCATAGCCTCTGGGGTTTTTATTGGTGAGGGTAATGCCTTCAATGCGAGAACCATTTGCTGCGAGTACGGCGATATTTTGTTGGGCAAAGGTAGGGCTAACGAAGCGATCGCCACCAGAAACAATGATTTCTTGCCCTTGATTAGTAGGGTTGCCGCGCAAAGTTACGCCTGCGGGAATTATGAGGGGAAATTTTTCACCCGTTTCGGCTGAGTAAGTCCCAGAGGCTAGCTGAATAGTTGCCCCACTTTGAAGATTTTTATTGAGTGCGGCTGTTAGAGAGCGCAGTGGTTGATCAGCCGAGATGCCAGAGTTAGCATCTGAACCGTTAGGTGAAACAAAGATAATGGTATTGGCTTGGGCAACTTGCTGAGTAGTTGGTGAAGTTGTGTTACCTGTGTTGGATTTTTGAGCGATCGCAGACTCAGTTAATGTGACAATTTGAGATAGTCCAAAAGTAACCAGAAATACAAGTCTCAGAGATGTCCGTGAAAATGACATAAATTTATCCTCTACAATTTATTTAAGTCTCAAATTTTTCAAGTCTTGGATATGCCGAGCTTGACGCTAAGCATCTCAAATAGTTTCTTGAGGCGCTTTGTGCAATGGCTCCCAAAACTCCAACTAAATATACAGCCAAGTTTTAATTTTGGTTTTGCGTCGATCGAGGTATTTGTGAGTTCACTTCCTGTTCCATCCCATATCCACTATGAGCTTTTACTTCAGTTGCTGGAACGTCAAACCTTACCAGCGTTACACTCTGAGATGAAGCAACCCCATATGGCAACAAAGATGAATGTCTCTAGAGAGCATCTTCAAGCTGCCATTATTAATCTCCGTAAGGCTTTTGCTTTGCAAAAGCAGGTTGAAGATCTATGTGAGTATCATGGTATTCAAGTTTCCTATCGCTGGTCACTGAGTGAGTCAGAGCAAGAGATGGGGAAATCATTAAAAGAAATTTCTAATCCATCGAAGGATTCATAGAATTCTAAGAACCGATTTTTTATGGCGTGGCTTCGCCGCGCCATAAAAAATCGGTTCTTTTGTCTTTGGTATTTTTTGTGAGATCGTAATTGTGACGAAATTGTTACAATAGAGGAAATTTATTTGTAAATATTTATGGTTCAGACTGCATCACCTACTTTTTCGCGTGAAGATTGGCAAAAGGGATATGAGTCGCTGCGTACTGAAGATGCTTATTGGATCGATGAGATCGAGGGACAGATTCCTCTAGAACTAGAGGGAACTTTATTTCGGAATGGACCTGGACAGCTTGATATTAAAGGTCAAAAGTATGGTCATCCCTTTGATGGTGATGGCATGGTCTGCGCGATCGCCTTTAAAGATGGAAAAGCACATTTCAAGAATCAATTCGTAAAAACGCCTGAGTTTATTGCTGAGCAGAAAGCAGGCAAAATTTTATATCGGGGCGTGTTTGGCACACAAAAGGCTGGGGGCTGGATAAGTAATATTTTTGATTTGCGGAATAAGAATGTTGCTAATACGAATGTGGTCTACCAAGGTGGCAAATTGCTGGCTTTGTGGGAAGCAGCACACCCTTACCGCCTCAATCCTAAAAATTTGAATACATTAGGTTTAGAGAATTTTGACGGTAAGTTAGCATCGGGGGAAGTGTTTACAGCACATCCCAGACGAGACGATCGCACGGGTGATTTATGGGGCTTTGGGGTACAACCAGGACCGAAGTCTACGATTTCGATTTATCGGGTCACAGATCAGGGTGAATTATCGACGGAATCTCAGGTTAAGGTTTCGGGATTTTGTTTCTTGCATGATTTTGCCTATACGCCGAATTATCGAATTTTCATGCAAAATCCTGTGTCTTTTAAGCCTTTACCCTTTATGTTGGGCTTAGCGACTGCGGGGGAATGTATAGAGTTAAAGCCAAATTCTCCCAGTCAGTTTTTACTAATTGATCGCCAAGGCAATTTGCAAACCATTGAAACTGATCCTTGTTTCGTGTTTCATCATTGCAATGCCTATGAAGAGGGTGACGAAATTATTGTGGATTCAGTTTGTTATCCTGACTATCCCAAGTTGGAGCCAAATACGGATTTTCGGGAGATTGATTTTGACAAAGTGATTGCGGGTCAGCTATGGCGATTTACGATTAATCCTAAACTTGGCACAGTAAAACGCGAAATGCTCTTAGAGCGCTCCTGTGAGTTTCCTGTGGTACATCCCCGTTGCATGGGACAGAAATATCGTTACGCCTATATTGGCGCGATCGCAAAAGAATCAGGAAATGCACCTTTGCAAGCGATCGCCAAAGTCGATATGCAAACTGGCAAGCAAGAATTTCATAGTTTTGCGCCACGCGGTTTCATCAGTGAGCCGATTTTTGTACCACGTGATCGCAGAGCCAATAGTGCTGAGGACGATGGCTGGGTGCTAACTTTAATTTTTGATGCCGTACACAACCGTTCAGATTTAGTAGTACTCGATGCTCAAAATATTACTGGTAAACCACTTGCGACCTTGCATTTAAAGCATCATGTACCTTATGGCTTGCATGGTAGCTTTACTCACGAAGTTTTTTAAAAAAAGCGGCTTTTAGAGCCGCTTTTTTTAAAAAAGATCTAAAGGAAAATGTCCGTGGGTTCCGCTATAACCATCAGTGAAATCTGTATGCAAGGATATCAATACACCACGGTATGTACCTTTGTAATTGTCCGAATGATAGCGACGGCTGCGGGGATTGTATTTGAGATAAATACCGTCAGCGATCGCAGGTAAATCTGCTTCAGGTAACTCGTAGCGAAAATGAGCAGCATAATTTTGAAGAGATTGCAAAGCTTCGGCTGTGGTATCAGCACAGATCCCAAAAATGTGATAATCGGCTTGTTTCGTTAAGTAATCTAAGGCTTCACAGATTTGCGATCGCCGTTCTAAAGTTGCCGATTCTCGATCTAAGTCGCTTAGCTCCCAGAGAATACGTTCAGCATCGGTGATGGTTAGATTATTGCTCATGGGTTTCTAAGTTAAGGAGGAGCTAAATTATATTATGAACATTAACGAAGAAATTGCTCGCTTGCGCGATCTCTTGCCTGCATCTTGGCGAATGACCACATCAATTAAGTCAAAGCCAGAGCAACCTGAACTGATCTCAAGTTCACAAATATTTCCTTGGCAGAAAGGAACACAAATAGATATAAATTTTCGATTATGGCGACAACTACCTGAAGCCCAAAGAGATCTATTGCTCTTGTATGAAATAAGTTGGCGACAACAGACAAAATGGCTACAAATAGGAACCTATCAGGGTGTAGCTGCCATGTCTTTAGTGGGAGGAATTGTTGAAGCAACGCAGGGAGATGTTACAGGAATAGCGATCGCCATACTACTAGGCACAATCGGCATCAATCAGATTTTACGTAAAAACAAAAGCTCACAAGTCCAAATCCAAGCTGATGGTGAAGCTCTTGAAGTTGCTCAAAAACGCGGTTATGGTGAAGCCGAGGCTGCTAGAGCGCTACTTGAAGCTATTCCTGCGGTAGCCAAGTTAATGGGACGAACCACACCTGAATTTACAGAATTAATCCGTTGCCAAAATTTACGGGCGATCGCTGGCTTATCAAAAACCACTATTCCCGAAACAGGACTCAATGATTTCTGAATAATCCTTTTCCACCCAAGAATTCGTGGTACGGTTCTTTGCGCCGCACCACGAATTCTTGGGTTTTACTCCAATTTATATAGCGATCCTAAATAAATCCTAAATGGGTAGTGAGAGTGCGCCCCTTCGGGGCGCACTCTCACTACCCATTTAGGATTGCTATAAAGATCATCAAGATTAATAGAACCCAAAGAAAAGTGACACAAAGTGTCACTTTTCTTTGGGGGTTTTATAGGCAAACAATAGTACTGCAAGCTATAAAAATAAAATTAGTAATCCTAAAATATAAAATTGATTTTGTGCTATTATTCATAACTTTATAAGATTAAGTTATGCTGTACTCAGCACATCCAATCCTCAAAATAGAAGATTTCTTATGAGTAGTTGTAGAAATGCGCTAGAAGAATTGGTAATCGAAGAAGCAGAGGCTCAGTACAAACGCTTAGGTGCTGATGTAAAAAAGCGCGTCGATCTTAGCGAAGTAATCGCTTATACCCTCAATCGCTTACCGCCAATGTACGCAACTACTCAACGCGGATGGGTACAACAACGGAAAAAAGCTGATCAAGAACTAGGCGTAGCGATCGCCAAAACAGTACGCAATGGATTTTTGAGTACACAGAGCGATGTCTTAAGGCAAAATGATCCCATACCTGACCATGAACTGATTAGTCAAGCGCGATCGCTTTTTAAGTTACGCAAACTATTTAGTAAAGACTATCTCAAGTGGAAAGATGTTCCTGAAATCGTCAGAGACGCTTTAGATTCAGGATATTATCAGAGTCTGGCTAATGGCACATATGTAAGCTTGGATAGGCGTAATTCTCTTTTAGCGCGCAGTTATGCAGTTCGTCGGAAATCAACGACGATTTTACCCAACGCAGCTAAGGTAACTAGAACTGAGAAAGATATCTCGGCGGAAATTAAAGACTTTGAGTCTTACATGTCGGGAACTATTTATCGATATAGCAATATTCTTGAAAGTCTGGTAACGGCGATCGTTGAGCGCCGAGTTAATCGACTTGATGAAGTAGTTCAGAAGAAAATCAATATTGATGATGTGGCAGCCTACGTTCTTAATCGCTTGCCACCAATGTATGCCACTAGTCGTCGCGGATTACAAAATTTGCGGCAAAGGGTCAAGTCTGAGATGACAAGCCAAATTATCAGTATTGTCAAGGAAGCTCTAAATAGAGTCGTTCAAGCGCCTGAAAGATCTTTGTCTCCTCTCCCTTTTGAGAAGTTCAATATTGAGCTAGAAGATGCTTTAGTCCAATTACGAGAACTGCTCAAAAGAGATGATGTTACATGGCGAAATGTTGCTGAAATTGTTGAAGAATGTTTAAGAGCGCCTAAATCTGATTATCCAATTTGGCGAGCAAAGCACGATGTCTAATAACGATTGCTATAGTAGCAATAGTAAATTTATTCTCCACTGAATCAAACTAATTAATATGCTTAGTCCTATTTTGCAAACTAAGATCGAGAGCCAGATCAGCAACAATAAAATCATGCTCTATATTAAAGGCACTGCTCAACAACCTCAATGTGGATTTTCAGCAGCCGTCGTGCAGGTTTTTAATACCCTAGGACAGCCCTATGAAACTGAAAATATTCTTGAAGATGGCGAATTACGTCAAGGTTTGAAGGAGTTCTCTAGTTGGCCAACTTTTCCCCAAGTTTATATTGATGGTGAGTTTGTCGGTGGTTGCGACATCGTGATGGAACTAAATAATCGCGGTGAACTCGCTACAATCGTTCAAGAGGCAATCAGTAAATAAAAAAAGGGGCACGAAGCGCCCCTTTTTTTATAGAACATTTGATAATGCTTTCTTGGTTCGCTTCCAAGCCCAAGAACCAAGCCCAAATACGATCAAACTAAAAACAATTAACACTATTTGAAAACCAATTTGTTGCTTGCCCCCATTGTGGACACCAAATACACCTGTTAAAAAATCTAGAGAAACTGCAATCACCGCAAGAGGCAAACTAGCCGCTATATTTTCACCATTGTTTAATAAGCCAAAAACCTTACCGCGCATATTTTCAGGAGTATGTTCTTGAATGACTGTTCGCATCGGAATCACGATTAAAGCACCATTGACACCGATGAAGCCCCCAATCAACCAAGCAACCCATTGATTAGTCACAAAGGCAAACATCAATAAGCCGATCGCCATGCCAATAAAACCAATAAATGGTAAGGGTCGATGGATAAACTTTTTACCAAATTTCCCTAGGATCAGCGCCCCGATCGCTAAACCTACCCCAACTGATGCTACAAAAGAGCCAAATTCTTCACGATTACCTGTAACCACTTCAGCAAGGTTAAGTGACAGTTTTTGCATAGCCCCCAAAACTGCGTATAACAACACTAACTGCAACATTGCCCCACCAATTAAATGATTGTGACGCACATATTGAAAGGCATCTCTTAAATCAGTCCATACTCCTGATCCGACTTTTTTAGGATGGATAATCTCATCTTTGGGTAAAGCAAATAGAAAAATCCCCGATATGACATAGAGACTTCCTAGTAAAACTTCGCGACTATAGGCTCTGGCTTCAGGGAAAAGCCCTAGGGTAAATCCAAGCAGTGGTGCGCCGATCGCAAAGCCCACAATTAATGAACCTACTTCTGTAACTGTAAATAGGGCATTAGCAGGAAAAAGATCGCTTTTGGGAACAACTAGAGCGATCGCTGATTGCTCCGCAGGTGCAAAAATATTCGTAAAAGTGGAAATAATGAAGGTAATCAGCAGCAATATTGGTAAAGAACGCGGGGCAAAGGGAATAACAAATAGACAAGCTGCACGCAGAAAGTTGCATAAAATCAATACCTCGCGCTTGGGATTCCAATCCACAAAAATCCCTGCGATCGACCCCAAAAATACCGCAGGCAAGGTCATCGCAATCATGATCGATGATTCTCTAGTATTCACATCACTGCCACCATCAGCAACAGCAAGGGCAATCAGCAAAATCAGGACAACTTTATCAACTAACTGAGCCAATATTTGGGCGAGCCACAATGCCAAAAATTGACGATTACGCAAAACTGTTAGGTAACCAGCAGGGGAGTTTAAATCAGGTTCAGGCATCAATTAAAGTAGCTAAAGTAGCATTCAGATAAACATTGTATAGCGATACGAAAGGCGGCGCGAATCGCCGCCTTTCATAATTTTGATTACGAGATTTACTAAGTACTTGAGCAAAAAATTACTCAGACCATTAAATTTGAGACTCTCAGAGGCGCAACTTTAATGGTTTGGGTTTGTAATTGATTATGCCCATCTACTTATAAATCTATAGATTCTGGGAAAAAGAGATCGTTTAAAACTTCAGTCAAGCTATACAGGCAATGAGCTGGGAAGACCTGCTCTGGTAAATCAGTTTCACCCATCGCCAAATCTTTAGCATTGGGATAGGCTTCTAGTAAAGCGTCATTTTTACCCTTGCAGACAGGGATTCAGATATATTCATGAGAATTGCCTCCTTGATGCCCCCAGTTTTTCCTGACGTTTGGAATCGAGATCATGGAGATCGCTTTTCCCTCTGGCAAATGGGATCACGTCTGCCGCTGACATTTCTCTAGCTGACCGAATCAGCAGTCCCGCAATAAATAAACAAGATAGCGTCGAGCTACCACCATAACTTAAAAAAGGAAAAGGCAGTCCCGTTGTTGGCAATACACCCGTAGCCACGCCCACATTCAAAATTGATTGCACCACAATTAAAGATGTTGAACCCAGAGCAATCAAACGAATTACAGGATCTTTACATTTATAAGTCACGGACAAACCAATCGTGCCATAAATCATCACTAGCACTAGCAGACAAATCCCCCCAAACAGACCAAATTCTTCAGCAAAAATCGCAAAAATAAAGTCGGTATATTGAATCGGCAAAAAGAGCTTTTGCTGAGACAAACCAAATCCAGTCCCCCACAGACCACCAGATCCGATCGCCATTAAACTCTGCACTAGTTGATAGCCATCGCCTGCTTGATCTTGCCAAGGATCGAGAAATGACATAATTCTCCGCCGTTGATATTCTCGAAATGAGACACTAGCTACGGCAACACAAGTACCTAAAGCCGCAGTCCCCAAAAGTTGTAGGCTTGGCAGTCCAGCCCCTAAAGCAATCAACCACAGCGTAATCCCACAAAGAGCGGTCACACTCAAGCTAGGCTGCATCAAAATGCCACCTAGTACTAATAAAAAGACCAACAGCCATCCAATCCTTGCTTTCCACGGTGTGCGATTCCAGTTACCAAAAAGCTGAGCTGCTTGCAAAATCAGAAAAGGCTTGATTAGCTCCGATGGTTGTAATAAGAATGAACTCGATCCCACTGATAACCATCTGGTCGCAGCATTGCGTGTTGTCCCTAATCCTGGGATATGTGTGGCGTACAACAACGCCAAAATAATAAACAAAAAGATGGGGCTAATTTTGAGCATGAACTTTAATGGCAAATGCACGATCGCATTAAAGATCAATAAGCCAATCACAGCCCAAGCCAATTGATATTTGAAATATAGCGTGCCATCTTTAAAGGCAATATCGGCAACAGGATAGGATGCTGAGAAAAGAACTGCTAGTCCAGCAAATAACCACAAAAAAGTCAGCCATCGCAGGAGGCGGGCTTCTGTGGCCCATTTATCGACGGTGCGATCAAAAAATGGAAATACCTGAAGAATCTGAAGGAGTTTCACAGTTGATTGGGGACTTAGGGAGTAAGAGTTGAGGGGATGCTGTTTACCTTTTCAACTTTCTGGGTTTTACTTTACTACAGTTAATTCAAAATTCAAGTTATAAAGTTTTCGTAAATTGCAAACTTCATAATCATTGATATTGGTGTCATGCAATTCCAGATTATAAAAATCTATAAATTCTTCTTCAAACAGGGGCCCCGCGTGCCAAGTGCCAGCATTTAGTTTGATGAAACAATTGCCTGTAATCCGAAATGTACCAATTTGCGTTAAATCAATTTCCGATGGGGCTGAGGCAGGAGCAACAGCCATAAACCATTCTTTGCCATTAAGAGAGCCAAGACATTGGGTACATTGTTGATGCCGCGCCAAGCTGTGAAATCTTAGCCCAACTTTGCGGAGTTGCATGATGTAAAAACGCGGAATCCCCGATAAGATTAGCTGAGCATCATTCACATCAAATTGCTTACTGTCATCAGTCGGAAAAATTACTTGCCCATAGGGTTGAAAATTCTCAGTCGTAATTAATTGCGGAGTTAGCTGAGTTGGTAAATGTGCGATCGCCATATTCTCAAACCTGATGTAAGCCCATCATAAAGTACATCAAAATGCGCTTGAGAGGCGAGATTTGCAGTAGCAACAAACCAAAGCGGCGTAAGACTTTAAAGAACCAGTTATGGTTAGAAAATAGGCGATTAGAAATATCGGTAAGCAAAATTACGCCGAGGTTATCCCATTTACGTTTTGATTCGTAACGCTTTAAAACTGCGATCGCTCCCAGATCTTCTTGATTTTGATGGGCAGCTTTCAATACCTTTGCCAAAGCATTAACATCGCGAATACCGAGATTCATGCCCTGACCTGCGATTGGGTGCGTGGTATGCGCCGCATCACCAATTAAGGCTAGACGATGCTGAATATAGGTTTGGCTATGCATCCAACGGGGAATATAATTGGCGCGTTCACGGGAAATTACTTTAATCTTGCCGAGCTTTTCCATGAGGGGAGAACCAAAGCGTTGAGTTAACTCTTGCAAGAATCTCGAGTCATCAAGAGCTAGTAAATGAGGCGTTTCCTCAGTGGTGGCAGTCCAGACGATGCAAGAGCGATCGCTACCTAAAGGCAAAATTGCAAAGGGTCCACTGGGCTGAAATCTCTCATGGGCAAAATTGTGATGGGGCTTGTCTGATTGAATTGTTGTGACAATACAGGTTTGCTCGTATAAGCGTTGATTGATTGCAATCTTTGCCATTTGCCGCACTTGCGATCGCCCCCCATCAGCACCAACTAATAATTTTGTTTCTAGATATTGTTCGCCGATTTCGGAGCTAATTTTTACGCGCATGACATCGCGATCACTGCCAGATTTAGCATCTAAAAGTTCAATATCTAAAATTTTGGCAGGACAAATTAATTCGAGATTGCTACATTCCCGCGCAAATTCCCAGAGCGAAGCCAAAGTCACGGAATTTTCGACAATATAGCCTAAGGCTTCTTGCCCCATATCTTCGCGCCGCAATTGTACCTGATAGGGTAGATCACCCTCGGAGACTTGGATCGCGTGCATCGGCGTAACCCCACGACGCTGCATCCCACCCCACACGCCGATATTTTGCCAAATTTGGCTGGAGCCATAGGCGATCGCACTGGCGCGACCATCGGCAGTAAATTCTCCGCGTAAAAAATTACCGTTAGCTTCAATAATTCCAACTTTGAGTGGGCGATCGGCAGGGTAATTTTTATCACCCAGCGCACAGGCTAAACTCGCGCCCACCATTCCCGCACCCACAATCAACACATCAAACATTGGTTAAGCTTTTTAAAATTATTTTTACTATATTTCTCATTATCGTCATTTTGTAAAGAAATATTGCAAAAACAAATATATTTTTAACGTTATAGCTGTCGCCATTCTTGTTGGGACAAATCAAAACCCAAATAGTGTGAGGTGGCGCTTCGCGCCACCTCACACTATTTGGGTTTTGATTTGTCCTGATACAGGTGGCTATAGCTATAGTTTGCGTGAAGCACCCTAAATTATTCTCAAGCCTACCTCTATACCTTAATGAATATTAAGCAAAAGTCATGCAGATTACTAGCAAAAACCGCTACAACTAACAAACTGGTGGGCTGGTATGGTATAGAAAACAATAGAGATTTTACGCTTGATTCCTACATAAGATTTCAAACTCTGTAACTACAAGTGTTTAACACAACAATCGCTAACTGCTAGTTGAGCGACAGAAGAGTAGGTCTTAAGGTGGGAAGATTTTGGACTAAAAAGAAAATTTTGGAGAAAGTTGGATGAGTTCCCCAGCAGCACTGTCAGCATCATTGGTACAGATAGTCAATATAGAGAGCGATCTGCGTGCCGCTAATTCTCGTTTGCGATATCGTCTAAAGCTGGTTGAGGATCTGTGGGAATCAGTCCTATTAAGAGAAAGCGGTCAAGAATTAGTCGATTTATTGCGCCAACTACGAGCCATGTGTTCCCCAGAAGGACAAGCTCCTGAGTATCCTGCTCAAGAAGTTTTAAAGGTAGTCGAAAGCCTTGACCTGCATGAGGCAACTACCGCCGCCCGCGCCTTTGCTTTGTTTTTTCAGTTGATCAATATTGTGGAGCAAGACCACGAGCAGGAACAAACCAGCATATATAGGGTTAGCCCAATTAATAGCGAAACTGAATATCCTGTGGGTACATTTCGTTGGCTATTTCCTGAACTCAAAAAACTAAATGTGCCACCACGACAGATCCAAAAGATTTTAGATAATCTGGATATTCGCTTAGTATTTACGGCTCACCCCACCGAAATTGTGCGGCATACAATTCGCGAGAAGCAACGCACAATCGCCAAAATGCTCAAGGAGTTAGATCGACTGATCGGCTTTAAGGGTGATGAATTAGCGCCCCAAGCGATCGCCTTAAACTGGGAAGCCGCCTCACTCCAAGAGCAAATTGCCGAAGAGATTCGCCTCTGGTGGCGCACCGATGAGCTAAACCAAATCAAGCCCACGGTTTTAGATGAAGCTGACTATACGCTGCACTATTTTGAAGAGGTCTTATTTGATGCGATCCCTGTACTTTACGATCGCATTGCATCGGCAGTTTCCAGCACTTTCCCCAAACTAAAGCTACCTCGCTACGATTTTTGTAAGTTTGGGTCATGGGTAGGTAGCGATCGTGATGGCAACCCCTATGTCACCCCCGAAGTCACATGGCAAACTGCCTGCTACCAACGCAATCTCGTATTAAATAAATACATTAAATCCGTTGAGCATCTCAGCCGTTTACTGTCACTATCCCAAAGCCTCAGCGATGTTTCCCAAGATTTGCTAGATTCTCTCGGTGATGACCAAATCCATTTGCCAGAGGTTTACGAAAAATATTCGATCAAATTCCGCCAAGAGCCTTATCGACTCAAATTAGCCTATGTCAAAAAGAGGCTCGAACGTACCCGCGATCGCAACCAAAAACTGCGCCATAGTGGATGGCAAGCCTCAGAAATGGAGTTATCTACACAGGGGCAGGAGCATCAGCTTTATACCCATGTTTCCGAATTTCTTGCGGAGCTAAAACTAATCCAAGCAAGCTTAATCGAAACCAAGCTCAACCCCAAACCTCTCGAAAACCTGATTCGCCAAGTTGATGTCTATGGATTTCATCTAGCCCACCTAGATATTCGGCAAGAAAGTACGCAGCACAGCAATACGATCTCCGAAATTGCCGAATCTCTCCAGCTTTTGGATAAACCCTATGACGACCTTAGCGAATCCGAAAAGGTGGCTTGGCTGACGCAAGAGCTAAAAACTCGTCGTCCGATGATTCCTGCCAAGTTAAACTTTAGTGCGAAAACCAACGAAATTATTGAGACATTTCGGATGGTAGCTAAAGTTCAACAAGAATTTTCCGTTGATATTTGCAATAACTACGTGATCAGCATGAACCGTAGTGTCAGCGATATTCTGGAAGTATTGTTACTGGCTAAAGAGGCGGGACTTTACGATCCAGCGACGGGCAAAGGTTCGCTTAGTATTGCGCCTTTATTTGAAACGGTGGAGGATCTGCAAAGCGCCCCTCCGATCATGACCGAATTATTCGAGTTGCCCCTTTATCGCTCTTATCTCGAAGTCCACGAGCATCTCCAAGAGGTGATGCTTGGTTATTCCGATAGCAACAAAGATTCAGGCTTCTTGAGCAGTAATTGGGAAATTTACAAGGCTCAACGGGCGCTGCAAGATGTTTGTCAAAAATACCAAGTCGATCTCCGCATGTTTCACGGACGCGGTGGCTCAGTTGGACGTGGTGGTGGCCCCACCTATGAGGCGATTTTGGCGCAACCAGGACGCAGCATTGAGGGACGGATCAAGATTACTGAGCAGGGGGAAGTACTTGCATCCAAATATTCGTTACCCGAAATTGCGCTTTACAATTTAGAAACGATCGCCACGGCGGTAATTCAAGCAGCTTTATTACCTAGCAGTACCGATACGCTCGACTGCTGGCTAGATACGATGGAGGGAATTTCGGTGCGATCGCGCCAAGTGTATCGCCAGTTAATTTACGAGCAACCCAATCTAGTCGAATTTTTTCACCAAGTCACACCGATCGAAGAAATCAGTCAGTTACAAATTAGTTCGCGTCCCGCTAGACGGGCAGGCAAACGCGATCTTGCTAGTCTTCGAGCCATTCCTTGGGTATTTAGTTGGACACAGAGCCGATTTTTATTGCCCTCTTGGTATGGTATTGGCGCAGCCCTTGAGGAATTTCTCCAACAAAATCCTGAAGGGCATCTCTCTTTGTTGCAATATTTTTATAGCAAATGGCCCTTCTTTAAAACTGCGATCTCTCGTGTGGAGATGACGCTTGCCAAAACTGATTTACAAATCGCACATCATTATATGCGTGAGCTAACCAGAGAAGGCTTTGAAGAAGCTTTTGTGGATGTATTTGCTGAAATTCTTGAAGAGTATCAGCGTACTCGCACAGTAATCCAATCGATCACTGGGCAAAAACAAATGCTAGATAGCGATCGCGATTTACAACGCTCAGTACAGTTGCGAAATGGCTCAATTGTGCCGCTCGGTTTTATCCAAGCATCTTTGCTCAAGCGTCTGCGTCAACATCGTCCTGATACTGTCGATCTGCGATCGCGCTATTCCAAAAATGAATTATTGCGTGGTGCATTACTCACGATCAATGGCATTGCCGCAGGTATGAGAAATACAGGCTAACCATAGAAAGCGCCCTAGGGGTGCTTTCTATTTAGAAAGCAAAGCGTTATATATCCATGTTACGATTTTGGACAAACTGAGCGTGTTTACTGAGCGTGTGTGAGGAGTATGAGCCCCAATCGTAATTTCCACGATCCCATAAGGGTTGGTGTTATAGGTATCGGTAATATGGGGCAGCATCATGCAAGGGTGCTCAGCTTACTCAAAGATGCAGAGCTTATTGGCGTTTCTGACGTGAGTATAGAGCGTGGACGCGATACTGCTAGCAAGCATCGTGTGCTTTTCTTTGAAGATTATCGAGATCTTTTACCTCTGGTTGATGCCGTCTGTATCGCAGTTCCCACAAGGTTACATTATGATGTCGGCACAACTTGTCTCAAAGCAGGCGTTCATGTCCTGATCGAAAAGCCGATCGCTGCCACCATTGAAGAAGCCGAATCCCTAGTTAAGACTGCCACTGAACAAAATCGCATTCTCCAAGTTGGACATATCGAACGTTTTAATCCTGCGTTTCAAGAGCTAAGCAAAGTTTTAAAACATGAGACGATTTTGGCGATCGAAGCTGATCGCATGAGCCCCTATTCCCAAAGGGCTAATGATGTCTCTGTGGTATTTGATCTGATGATCCACGATATCGATTTAGTACTTGAGCTGGTGTCTTCTGCGATCGTGCGAGTCTCAGCACATGGCAATCGTGTTTCTCCAGAATCTACCTATCTTGACTATGTAACTGCCACAATTGGTTTTGAAAATGGTGTAATTGCAACTCTTACCGCCAGTAAAGTTACCCATCGCAAAAAGCGTAAAATTACTGCTCATTGCATAAATTCATTAACTGAGTCAGATTTCCTCAACAACGAAATCTTAATTCATCGTCAAACTACAGCAAACTGGACTACTGATTATGGTCAAGTCCTTTATCGTCAAGATGGCTTTATTGAAAAAGTTTATACCAGCAATATTGAGCCGCTTCATGCAGAGTTAGAACATTTTGTTGCCTGTGTGCGCGACAAAGCTCAGCCCTCCGTTGGCGGCGATCAAGCTTTAAAGACTTTGCGTCTGGCTAGTTTAATTGAGCAGACGGCTCTCGATGGTCAAGTTTGGCGAAGTTGTGATTTGCAATTGCGTGAAATAGCTGCGGCAAGCTATTAAATTTATAAAAAGAGAAGCGGTGTTTTGCACCGATTCTCTTTTTTGTTGCGAAGTTTCTTAGATATGGGTCACCCATTAGCATGATTGTGGAGAGATAGAATCCCTTCTAAAGAGTAGAAACCCTCTCAGGACAAGGATTCCTGCATCTTTTAACACTAAGGGAACTATGGGAACAATGCCCATTCTCTCCAGTCAAAAGAGTCATGTCAAACAGCAAACCAATGCAGGAACTCAAGCTCATGAAATCTCTTACAAAAATCTCTTTAGGTATTGCGATCGCTACTTCTGTTATTACCTCTTTTAGTGCGATCGCCTCAGCCGAAACAGTAAAAGCACCTGGTAGCTACGTAGGTGCTGGTATTTCCCTCCAAAGCTTTGCCACAAATCCTTCTGTAGTTGGCGCAAACTTAGCAGGTCGCTATAAATTTGACGGTGTGCCAATTTCGGCGAGAAGTTCTGTTCTCTTTGGTAATGGTGGCACTTCAATCGTTCCTACCGTTTCCTATGATCTGCCCGTAGGCGATCGCACCAATGTTTATCTTGGTGCTGGTGCATCATTTAAAGTTGGTGGAGATAGCAGCATGACAGGCAATCAAACCTCCTTCGCTTTGCAACCTGGGGTAGAAGTTAGCATCAACAAGAATGTACTGCTCTATAGCAATGCTGTAATTCCATTTAACGGTCAAAGTAATGGTTCAGCAGGCACTTCCCTCCAAGGAGGCGTAGGCGTTCAATTCTAAATAAAGTAAGTTGCAATTTGCCATAGGCAAATTGCAACTATAAAAAAGGAGTCGCTAAGCGACTCCTTTTTTATGCTTCCCAAAAGCGACAGCCTTGGCATGGACCATTGGGATTGACAGCACAACGAATTATCTCTGAGCCAGCGTTATATCGACAATTACTATCTCCAACAACCCAGCGCCCATTGATTAAGCTTCTCTCCAAATTTTCTGGCGCAGTCTGTACATAAACTAAAACTCTAAATAAGTTATATTTACCTCTACGAAACTGATATCGATGGCGGCGTTCTAAGACGGTGTAGGTTTTACCTTCCAAATCAATATAGTCACCTGGTTGAGGCATCCAGTCTAGATATATTTTGCCCAAAGTGCTTTCAGGATGGAGAGTACGAACCTCTGTCGGCACTGTCAATATTTCCATAGAGTTTAGTTATTTAAATATAAAACCCTAAAACCTGTGGCACACGCTGAGCGTGCGCCACAGGTTTTGAGTCTGGTTTTTAATTATACCCAACTACTTATTCATAAAAGTAAAAACTAATATTTATAGCAATTCTCATTATGAAACCGATTTTAGTGTTGCCAGCGCCTTCGACACTGGCAACACTAAAATCGGTTTTTTGAAAGTGTTGTTTAGCAACACTTTCAATATAAATATTGTGGTTTGTTTAATTACCAAATAGATTTATGTTAGACCTAAGATCTAAAATCAACTATGCAATTTAAAAGATTACTGGCGATCGCCTTCTTTTTTCTGACCTTAACGATATTAATTATCTATGCTGAACCAGCTAAGACGAAGGCGATCGCTGATGTAAAGTTTACAGAACCTAGCCAGAAAATTACGCAGCGAAATACGCCATCAAAGCTAAAACAAAATTTCCAAAATATTAATTTTTCACCAGAAATAAATCTATCGTCTCCAGTATTAGGCTGTGAGCTACAACCACCCGCAAATCCACCCAGTCCGTCATTACCTGCAAAACTAACTTCCATTCCTATTACTTTGGATAGATTTCGCAAACCTTTACCACCTCCTGAAGCTAAACCGAATCCGAGTCCGAATCCTAATACAAATAATGCTCCTTCTTCTCTAAAATCTCTAAGCTATAGCCCTAGAGAAATTATTGCGTTAGCGGCAGCTTCTAACTATGGCGAGCGCTATCTCCAAGACCTTTCAGGAAAGCCCGCAAATCTCCTACCGATTATTGTCCTCCATGAAACTGTTAGCTCTGCTAATAGCGTCATTAATTTCTTCCAAGAGTTCCATACCGATGAAGATAATCAAGCTAGTTATCATACGTTAATTGCGATCGATGGAACGATTATCTATTTTGTACCACCAGATAAACGCGCCTTTGGTGCAGGAAATTCTGTTTTTGTAAGTTCTCTAGGAAAAGAAGCAATCCAGACTAATCCACGCTATCCCAGTTCTGTAAACAACTTCGCCTATCATATTTCCCTAGAGACTCCTGATGATGGAATGCATAATGGTTATACCCATAGTGGATATACAGAAGCTCAGTATCAGTCTCTAGCATGGTTAGTTGCTAAAACTGATGTGCCGCTAGAACGCATTACTACCCACCAAATTGTCGATCGCTCTGGCTCCCGTATCGATCCTCGCAGTTTCAATTTTAATCTTTTCCAAAAGTTACTAAGTGCCTATCCCAGAGTCAAAGAAATTTCTATTGGCTGTTCATAATCACTTTAGAATCCCAAATTAGAGAGGCGGCGCTTTGCACCGCCTCTCTAATTTGAGCAACTACTAAAAAGTACCTGCTAATGCGCTGACGCAGCAATCACAAATATGGGGATGCTCAGCCAACACAATCAACACTAAATCACCAAGGTGTCTTCATCTTTATTTTATCTTTTTGGGTTTGCATTAAAGCACTTTTTAGTCGATTTTATAAGGGTTTCAGCAAGCAAAGGCTGTTGATTTGGTTTTGCGTTAAAGCACTTTCATGCCCAAAAAGGGAGATAGCGTGCATAACGGGTAGAGGTTGATTCAGAGTCATCGGTCTTAATCAAGCCAGCTTCTTTCGTAGCTCCTATAATCAGAGAAACAGTGGCTGTCTTGGACTCACTTAAATGAAATCTCTCACGTAAAGTCTGGTTAGACATCTGCCTGTTACTGACATATAGCAAACAGCAATGCTGATAACAGGCTCGAATGCGATCCGATTTACTCATGTCATCAAAAGTTTGGTAAGCAAATAAAACTGTTGTTGTACGAGTTTCTCCTACTCGAAAATCTGGCGCGGGTAATTGGTAGACTTCTGCTGCGCTCACAACTTTGTCAATACCACTGCCTTTTTCTTCGCATATACCGAAACGACGCATTAGATCAGCGAGTTGCTCGTTACGAGAGCGATATTCGTCAATGAAGCGATCAACTGGAATAGGGGGAAGACCAGGGTTAGAAATTTCTACACGATCGCTGTACATTTCAATCATTACAGAAGCACCTGTGGCTAGAAAATCCTGATGCACTAAGGCATTAGCTATCAGTTCTCTTAGTGCTTGCATTGGGAACATCTTCACTTCTTGGCGAACAGCTTCTTCAATAAAGCGATTTTGTGGGGCTGCTGAATGGACAAAACTGACTAATTTCTCAAAGCTGACTGCATATCCGCGATTTCCCATTTTGTCATCGCGAGTTTGTAGTTTGTTAATACCTTCATAGATTACGACACGAGGAGCTTTACGAGCTAATGCGAGAGAAAAAGCATCAAGTTTTTTTGCCAAAACGATCGCGGCTAAATTGTTGATTGTCCAGCCTTGAGTTGTCTGTTTGATTAAATCTTGGCTTTGTAATCTCTCTAAAACGGCATCACGGGTGGTTGGATAAGGAACTTTTAGGAGTTCAAAGTAAGTTTGGGTATCGAGTAAAGCAATTACATCATCTGGACTAGCGTCTAGTCGGGCAGGTTGGGAAAACCAATCTTCCTGATCTTCTGCAAAAATCTGTTTCAGTCGATCAGGAGTCATTGGTTTTAGTTCTTCACCAACTCTCATCAAGTAGGTTCCCTCATATTCCAATGCTTGTCCCACAGGACGAGGAGGCACTGCAAAAACTAGTACTCGCCCGTTCGGATGTTGTAATTCGGTAATGTCTACCCGAAATCTAAGTTTTTGAAGTATATAGGCTTTAATTTTGTTTAGAGCTTCTGCTGTTGACCAAGCTTGAGAACCCACGACTTGGCGAGGCCGTTTATCGGTAACCCCTAAAACGATATAACCACCACCTTCATTTGACAGCGCAACACAATATTTCAGCAGCTTAGTCGAATCAAAATTTGTTTTTGCTTCTTTAAATTCAAGCCGTTCTGTCTCTGTGGGCGCAAGTAGCCATTTTTCAAGGGTTTCAAGATTAATCATAAGACAATGCTAAAAAGTCCCTGCTAATGCACCGACGCAGCGATCGCAGATATGGGGATGCTCGACAGACTCACCGATATGGGTGGAGTAGTTCCAGCAACGAGGACATTTATCGCCATCGGCTTTGACTACGGCAACCTTGAGGTTCTCGACTTCGCCTGTGAATTCAGTAATTGGTAACTCTTCGACAATCTCGGCTTGGGAGACGATGAAGAGGTAACGCAATTCTGCACCGAGGGAAGCTAGGTAATCCTTTTGGGTTGGATCAGATACAGATAATAAGACTTTTGCTTCTAAGGGAGCACCGATGAGTTTGCCTGTTCTAGCCGATTCTAGAACCTTGTTTACTTCCGATCGCACTTCGCGGAGATATTCCCATTTGGTTGCTAGTTCAGGCTTGTACCATTCAGAATGTACAGTGAACCATCCTGATTGGAAGACAGACTTAGTGGGTGCGGGGTAGGGCAAGTATTGCCAAATATCTTCAGCAGTATGAGCGAGTACGGGTGCGATCGCCTTGGCAATTGCTTCTAAGCAATACATCAACACTGTTTGACAACTGCGGCGACGGGGAGCGTTAGGCGCACTGATGTAGAGACGATCCTTAGCAATATCTAAATAGAAGTTAGATAAATCAACGGTGCAGAAGTTTTGGATGGTTTGGAAGAAGCGCGAGAACTGGAATTTTTCATAGGCTTCGGTGATGTCCTTGGTGACTTCAGAGAGACGATGTAGGATATAGCGATCGCTTTCCGTGAGATCAGCATAGGGAACTAGATGTTCAGCAGGTTGAAAATCAAAAAGGTTACTGAGCAAGAATCTTGCGGTATTGCGAATCTTGCGGGATACATCGGACATCTGCGCCAAGATGGTCTTACCAATTGGCACATCACCGTTGTAATCGACACTCGCCGCCCAGAGACGGATTACGTCTGCTCCATAGGGAGGTTCTTTTTTCTGGTCTTTCCCACCATTAATTACCACCATCGGATCGACGATGTTACCGAGAGATTTACTCATCTTCTGTCCCTTCTCATCAAGGACAAATCCGTGAGTTAACACAGTTTTGTAAGGTGCATAGCCATTGGTTGCCACGCTAGTTAAAAGCGAAGATTGGAACCAACCGCGATGTTGATCGGAACCTTCAAGATACATATCCGCAGGGTAGTTCATCGCATAGGGAACGGTGCGCGAATTATGACTTTCGCCACCAAGTACCCCTGCCCATGAGGAACCAGAGTCAAACCAGACATCCATTGTGTCTGTACCTTTACGATACTTGCGACCATTATTTTTATAGGCTTCAGGAAGTAATTCTTCCACTTCTCTTTCCCACCACACATCGGAACCATGTTCACGAATGAGTTCTTGAATGTGCGTAACGGTTTCTTCGGTGAGCAAAGGCTCATTGGTTTCTTCGTCATAAAATACGGGAATCGGTACGCCCCAAGTGCGCTGACGGGAAATACACCAGTCCGATCTCTCTTGCACCATTGAAGTAATCCGATTCTCACCGATCGCAGGAATCCAGTTAACTTCTTTGATCGATTTCAAAGCTTCTTCGCGGAAACCATCAACGGAAGCGAACCATTGCTCGGTAGCCCGAACAATCACAGGCTTCTTCGTGCGCCAATCGTAGGGATATTTGTGGTTATAGGCATCTTCTTTAATCAGAGTTCCATTAGCAGTCAAGATTTCGACAACCTTGGCATTGCCTTCCTTCAGCACGCTCAAACCTGCTAATTCTGCGCCAGCATCCTCATTAAAAATACCGCGATCATCCACAAGGGAAATCATGCCCAAATGATATTTTCTGCCTACGATAAAGTCATCTTGACCATGATTAGGCGCAGTATGGACTAAGCCCGTACCTGATTCGGCAGTGACGTGATCGCCTAGCACGATGGGACTAGGGCGATCGGCGATCGGATGCTTAGCGATCGCGCCTTCGAGAACATCACCCTTGAAGGTGTATTTGACTTCCAAAGCTTGCTCAAAGGTAGCGGCTAACTTCTCAACCAGTTCCGTTGCCACGATATAGTTCTTGTCACCAGCCGCGACGATGCTATAGCTGAGATGGGGATTAGCGCTAATGCCCAAGTTGGCGGGAATCGTCCAAGGTGTCGTCGTCCAGATCACAGCATGGAGATTATCAAGGGAGGCGATCGCCTTCAGCTTATCGCTAGATTGCGTGACTGGGAAAGCAACGTAAATACTGCGCGAAACATGATTTTCGGGGTATTCCAATTCGGCTTCTGCAAGCGCTGTATGGGAACTGGGCGACCAATATACGGGCTTGAGACCACGATAGATATAGCCTTTGAGAGCCATGCGTCCGAATACATTGATTTGTGCGGCTTCGTATTCAGGCTTCAATGTGTAATAGGAATTCTCATAGTCACCCCAAATGCCCCAACGCTGAAAGCCCGTTGCTTGCTCATTAATCGTTTGCAGTGCAAATTCCTTTGCTTTTTTCCGCAATTGCAAAGGCGTTAAATTAGCACGTTCCTCTGCCTTCATATTCTGTAAAACTTTAAGCTCGATTGGCAAACCATGACAGTCCCAACCCAGCACATAGCGTACTTTGTAGCCACGCAATAACTTATAGCGATTAATGATATCTTTTAAAACTTTGTTTAAGGCATGCCCCATGTGTAATGTGCCGTTGGCGTAGGGAGGCCCATCATGGAGGGTAAACACATCGCCTTTGTTATTGTGGGAAAGGGCTTCAAAAATACCTTGCTCTTGCCAAAATTTTTGAATCTCAGGTTCACGAATAATCGCATTTGCCCGCATCGAAAAGTCAGTTTGCGGCAAGTTAACGGTGTCTTTGTATTCGGGATTACTGGCTGGATTCTCAGATTTGGCTTTAGGAGCAGATGTCATTGTTCTAAACTAGGTCAAATTTTGCAAAGGTTTACTCCCCATTATGACGCAATATTAAGCAAACAGCTATATTTTATGATGATCGTATTTGTGAACTGCGATCGCCTATCAGCATATCTACAGTGCGATCGCTTTAGAGCAAAGTATTTTTATCAGTTGTGGTGAAGGCGATCGCAATTTGGGACTTGCGAGGAAATAAGATACCAATCAATTAGGAACAATGGTTATATCCCATTTGGGTAAAGTATCAGAACGTTGCCAAAATGGAAAATACTGTTTCAAGTCTTCTGGTAGAAGTTTTATGCCC
>NZ_NDHW01000105.1 GCF_002251945.1 Pseudanabaena sp. SR411 | reverse complement strand
ATATTCAAAATATTGCCGTGAGCGCCTGTCTCATCCTTACGACCTGTCATCGGATAAAACGGGGCTTGGTGGGTGGACACATAGGCAATATCAGGACGATCCCAGACTGCATCCTGTGTACCATTACCGTGATGCACATCCCAATCAAGAATGGCGACGCGATCTAGATTTAAGCGATCGCAAGCTGACATCGCCGCGATCGCCGCATTCCCAAAAATGCAAAAACCCATTCCTGACTGAGCGCGGGCATGATGTCCAGGGGGACGAGCCAACACAAAGGCTGGACGACCAGACTCAAGGACAAGATCCACCCCATCTAGCCATGCACTAACCGCTAATAGCGCTACTTCATAGGTCTGGGGTGAAGCGATCGTATCGCCATCAATATAGCCACCACCGCGATCGGTAAGTTGCTGCAAAGCATTGATATATTCTGATGTATGAAAACGACCCACTTCTTGGAGGATGTCCAGCCCTGATTTATAGCGAGAATTAATCGAGGTCGGTTCTTGCCAAACCAATTGTGAGGCGATCGCTGAATTTTTGAGAGCTTCGACTATGGCTGTAAGCCGACCAGATTTTTCAGGATGATAAATACCAGTGTCATGATTTAGAAAACTCTCAGAATAAATTATCGGGAATTTATTGTTATTTTTTTGTGAAATCGAACGGGAATCTGTAAACATACGTGCTTTTGCTGATCGACAAATCAGTGAATAGTTGTTGTCTCCATAGAGACTAGCGTTATACTTTTAAAATCGTGGATTTGTTTGACATCTTTATATAGTTCCACAACAATTTTACTTGGGTCTTTCCTGTGGTCGATCCCTTACAGCCAATACAGCCATCAGACGTAGAGATGCTAGCCGTACCAAAAGAGCTTGCCCTGTCGATCCAAGAGATAATTAATCTCTATCAAAACCATAACCAAAAAAATATAATCGCATCCCTAGAAAATTTGATCTCTACAGTCAAAAGAGAGACTGATCAATCATTTTTAAAAGAGCATTCTTTGGCAAGTGATTCAAATGATTTTGCCATAGAAAATGAGGAAGATTTTCTTAAAAGTTGGGACGATATCTTTAATGTTCAAGTTTATATTGATACCGATATTTTTGGCGAATTAGATCCAAGACCACCTGCTCTAGTGGAGGTAGATCATAGCAATGACAATGAAACGATGATCCAGCATACTGATGCCACTGAAGTATACGTTCAGGCTTGGAAAGAACTAGCCCAAAGTATGTCTGCTTTTCCTGATGACTTGTTTACTAGACTTTGGACAACGACAGAGGTTGCCAAAATTTTGGAATGTTCTCCCAGTAGTTTAAGGCGATCGCGTAGGAGTGGACGCTTACCGATTAGGGTCAAAGACTTAATTTTGGACTGTATTTCCCATGATGGCAAACGCAGTTTATGGTTTGTGCGTCCAGCCTAATTCTCTGTTTTGAAAAATACAATGCCCTGTCATAATAAAAGGCAAGGGCAACCCCTAGCACAAATCTAAATGTCTTCTCACGGCTTTCGTAAATCTTTTCTAAAAGGCAACATATCCATCTATTGGCTGTTGCTGATACCGTTTGTATTGCAGCTTGTCGTCACATGGACAGCTATCAATTACTTAACTTACCATTTTGGTAAAGCCATATTAGAGAGTCCATTTCATCCTAATTCAATAACTCTGCTGTTTGGGTTACCCTTGATTGTGGCAATGGGGCTAGAAGCTTTGATGCTCCAATGGATTAACCGATCACATTTAGGTTTGTCTGAAGCTAATAAAGATTCTTTACAAAATACTGCTAATACTGAAGATCTTAGCGAACAGCAACAAATTGAACTTGACTTGAGAGATAGTCAAGCCAAACTTAAAGCTGCATATATCGAACAGAGTATTCTCCTTGGAGCGATGACTGATGTGGTGCTAGTACGCAATCGAGAAGGCCGTTGTCTCAAAATAGCCAGAACCCAAAATGTGAACTTAAAAGGAACTCGTGAGGAGGTTCTCAGTAAGCCTATTCATGAAGAACTTCCCGAAGAAGCGGCAAATATTATTTTACAAACTATTCACAAAGCATTGATCGCTAAACAAGTTGTTAGTTGCGATTACAGACTAGAAATTGATGGCAAAGAGGTATGGTTTGCTTCAAATATTTCTCCCTTATCTGAAGATACAGTTATTCAAATCTCACGGAATATCACAGAGCGCAAACTCTCAGAAATTGCCCTAGCACAAGCAAAGGAATCCGCCGAAGCCGCAACTAAGGCTAAGAGTGATTTTCTTGCCAACATGAGTCATGAAATCCGTACACCGATGAATGGAGTTTTGGTGATGGCGCAGTTACTCTCGACGACTGAACTCACGGAAGAGCAACAGGATTTTGTGCAGACGATTCTAGAAAGTGGTGATGTTCTTTTAACGATTATCAACGATATTCTGGATTTCTCTAAAATTGAGTCGGGCATGTTAAAAATAGAGCAGAGAGAATATGCGGTAGCAGACGTGTTTCAATCAGCTTGTCATTTATTAAATGGTCAGGCTAAAGATAAAGGGATTGGTTTGCAATATAAGATTCATCCCGATGTTCCCTCACATGTCATTGGTGATATCACTCGTCTGCGTCAGATTCTTATAAATATTGTTGGGAATGCGATTAAATTTACCCCTCAAGGCACTGTGTCCGTTGTCGTTAGTGGTAATCACTTATTTGCAGAAGATCAGAAAGATCAATATGAGCTTCAAGTTGCAGTTACGGATACAGGGATTGGCATTACAGGCGATCGCATTGCCAATTTATTTCAAGCTTTTATGCAAGCTGATAATTCGATTAGTCGAAAATATGGTGGTACTGGTTTAGGTTTAGCGATTAGTAAGCGCTTAGCTGAGCTAATGGGAGGAACGATCTGGGTTGAAAGTTTTGGAAAAGTTGGCGGTAATCCTCCATTAAAGTGGCAGCCTGAGCTAGTCACTCAAGGGGCTACATTCTATTTTGTGATTAAGGTTAAGCTTTCTCAGTGATTCGGCTAATGTCATTATTTGTTTTCTTTTGTTAAGATAGAGTCGCCATTTTTATTTTGGTCTTATTTAGAAATTAATCAGTAATTAAATTTAACCTTGCTGCAAGGCGATCGCAAATAGCCTTAATTACAGCAATTTTCGACCAAACAAACTACAAGAAAGTTTTTGAAAGCGTTGCAAAGCAACGCTTTCAAAAACTTTCTTGATTTGGTGTTGAGCGCAAAGTGTTGTAAATCCAAAAATTACAACCATCCATATTTTTGGTCACCAATTTTTGCAATCCCCAAAAGTGATTGATTAGTGGTGCTTTGCAACGCCAACCAATTACTTTTGGGTTGACATTTGACGACAGTTATACATGATTACTAGACTCGTTGCGATATAATGGGCGAAACTGCTAAAAAGCTTGCCTAGACTACATTTTAATGTTTTTTAACACAAAACTTCTGAAACATGTATAGCAAGAAGATTTCAAGACTTTTTGAGCTTATATCCCAACAGGTCTAAATATTGGAGTTGATGAAGTTATGCAAACGCAATATTCAACTTATCGCACATTACTTGCCCCTGTATCTGGGCATGGACTTTCTGAAGCGGAAGCACAAGATATCTTGCGGCAAATACTTCCTCACCTCATCACATTGCACGATCGCAAGGAAGCACATGGGTCAATCTCTCTAGACACAGTTGCCTATGATTACGACCGTATGCAGATTATCCTGCTAGCTGCCAACGGCCAAAATCATCAAATTTATCTAGCCCCAGAAGTATTGCAAACGCAACAGGCAACCCCCACAGCCGATATTTATGCGATCGGCATAGTAATTATCGTGTTGCTCACAGGCTTTCCCCCTGAAGCACTAAGAACACCAAACCATACATGGAATTGGCAAGAACTTTGCACAGTCAGCGAGCAGTTTAGGCAAATTCTCAATACGGCACTCTCGGCTGAACCTGCCTTTCGCTACAGTAACGCAGGACAAATGCTGCAATCTCTCCAACCAGTGATTAACCCTTCTGAATCGACGATCACCTCTCTGGCTGCTCCTCTCCTCTTGCCATCGCCTATCCTAGCAACTTTGTCATCAAAACCATCCTCACCACAAACTCCATTAACTACCGAGCTAAATTCCCTAGGATCATTAAATTCAGGAATAAATAACAGCCATAAAACCAAAAAACTGAAGGTGAATTTCTTCAATTCCCAAATTTATAGAAAAGCAAAGGCTGCTAAAAATCAACCTAAATCAAATATCAAAGACCTCACACGAGTCTTCCTGACGATGCTTTTAGGTGGTGGAGTTACTGTTAGTGTTGCAGTCGGAGCTTATTTTTATATGCAGTCCAAAGTTGCGAATAATGGCAATACAAATTTAGAGTTTGTCAATTCTGTAAATCAATCAATGGATCAAGCGATCGTACGGATTGATGAGAACAAAAAGTCTGATGATGATATAGATAAATTAATCACTTTAGCCAAAGAGAAATATGAATCTAAAGGTGATTTGATGGAATCAAAAAGGATATTACAAGCAATCCCGTTAGATAGTCGGAAGCGATCGAAAGCTGACCAACTCTTGGCTCAATGGGAGCAAGATCTGAAGAAAAATAACGACCTTACTCAAAAAGTAGATAAACCAACGAAAGATGGAAAATGGCAAGCCGTGATCGATACTGTTAAAGGAATTTCACCGACTTCTTATTGGCAGTCACGGGGCAAGGAAATTATAGAAGAAACGAAGCAAAAGCTGACTATCCCTACTGTACCAGCATCTCAATCCGTTGCAGTTCCTCCAGCAAATGTAGATTCTTCACGCAATCTAACTGGAGAAATATATAATAATCCTCCTACAGAAATATATACCACTCCCTCAGAAACATATACCCTTCCACCAGACACTTATAACTCTCCAGCAGCAACATATAATCCTCCTCCAGAAAGCTCAGCTTCACCATTACCACCAGCACCGCGCGTTGCTAGATAGCATCTCTACGAAATTCAGCTTTTCCATCGAAACCTATGACTTCTCACTCTTTACTGCTTCGTTTATTAACCTATTGTTTGATTTTGTCAGGTTGTACAATAGAATTCTTTGGGGTATTCACCGATCGCTCTGCTTATAGTCAAACCCCAAAGCGGGTTTGTAATATTGGCTCAACGCCTAATCATCCTGGCAACTACAAACTACTTGGCAATATTTTCCTGAAGCAAAACCGTTTTCACGAGGCTCTCAATTGTTTTGAAATTGCGCTACAAGATGAACGGGGACGCAAAGATCCAGAACTATGGAACAATCACGGTTTAGCATTGGCTGGACTCAAAAAATATGATCAAGCGATCGCTTCCTATGACCAAGCATTGCAAATTAGTCCAGGAGCCATTTTTGTTGATCGCGTTGAGCCTAGAGTAAAAGCAGAAGACTACTATATTTGGTGGTTTAATCGCGGCACAGCATTAGTTGATCTCAAGCGCTACGAAGAGGCGATCGCTTCTTTGGATCAATCCATAAAAATTAAGCCTAGCTTTAGCTTTGTCTGGTTTTTTAGAGGACTAGCATTGTTCCGATTAGAACGCTATGAGGAAGCCCAATCGGCTTACCGTCGGGCTATTTTACTCTCGCCCAATACTCCTTACATTACATCTAAAGACTTACTCAGCCTCCAAGACTATGTAATTTACTATGGGGAAGCGGATGCCAAATCAAGACTAGGAAGTTATAAAGAAACGATTCAATCCTTTGAACGGGGTCAAAAAATTCGCCGCGAGAATCCCCAGATCAAGTTCTTTGACGACAATAACAGTGAAAACTTCTATGAGACTTATATTGACGGCATTCGACTGCTTGATCAAGGCGAAAACCAAAAAGCATTAATTGTTTTTGAGAACTTGATTGCTGAAAAGCCAACCTATACTAACGCTTGGTATGGAAAGGCTGATGCCCTAACAGCTTTGGGGCTTTATCCAGAGGCAATATTAGCCTATGATCAGGTGATTGCCATTGAGCCTGATGACTATCCCTCTTGGTATAAAAAAGGCAATGTGCTTAAGAGAGTCAATCGTAATGAAGAAGCGCTTCAAGCATATGACAAAGCAATAAAACTGTCAGGTGGCTTCTCGGAAGTGTGGCACAATCGTGGCGTGATTTTCTACAATCAAAATAAAGATGCAGAAGCTATCAACGCCTATTCCCAATCTCTCAGAGCCAACATATTATGGGGAGGCATTTCCAAAATTGATACCCAATATGCCTTAGCTGCGACCCTATACCGTGCCAAGCGTTATAGTGAATCTCTTTTGGCGGTTGAGAAAATACTGCAAGAGCAGCCTGAATATCAAGAAGCGTTAGAACTGCGTAAGTTAATTAAAAAAATCACCGTTTGCGATCGCGCAGAAACACAATCTCAATGTAATGAAAAACTTATTAAGTAAAAGTACTTAGTTGCGTTAATCTAGATGTAGATTTGTAAAGACACTAATCCAACAATTAGCCGAAACGCATTGCCCGATGACAACCTTAAATCTGCTAAGAACACCCAACCTCTTTTCTCATTACCATCAACCATTAAAGGTCACAGCATTTGGTGATAGCCTCATCTATGGTTATGGTGATCCTGTTAATGGTGGTTGGGTCGAGCAACTACGGCGGCAATGGATGGCTACAGAACCCAGTCATGTCCTCTATAACCTAGGAGTACGTGGCGATACGGCTGCACAGGTCAATCAACGCTTAGAGCAAGAATTTTTACTACGCGGAGAACTGCGGAATAAACGCCCCGATTTGATGATTCTATCTGTTGGTGTGAATGATTCCCCACGGGTTGGCAAGCGATTAGGAAGAAACATGACGGATGGCGATCGCTTTACCTTAGAGATTGTCAATTTACTGGACAAAGCCCAGAGTCTCTGTCCCGTGATGTTTGTGGGGATGGTTCCCGTCGATGAATCGAAAATGCCGTTTTTAGGTTGTATGCATTTCAACCATGAGGATCAGTTTCGCTACAAAGAGGTCACGAAATCAGCTTGCCAAGTGCGAGATATTCCCTATTTAGATGTATTCGATTTGTGGCAAGAACGGGGACAAGATTGGATTAATAAGCGTTTATGTGAAGATGGGCTACATCCTAATACCGATGGCTATAACGTGCTTTTTCAAGATATTCTCAACTGGCAATCACAGATTCAATTGGAACAACTAATATCCATATCATGAGCCTATAAGATGGAATTTTACTAAAATCGAAAATTATCTAGCCGTTCGCATTTGTTAAAATATAAAAAATCTCTTAATCCCTTAAAAACATGATCGCGGCTAGAGAAAATTTTCCTAAACTCACTCCTAAAGAATACTTTACTTGGGAAGAGAAGCAATTAAATAAGCACGAATATATCGAAGGTAAAGTCTATGCAATGAGTGGCGGCAGCAGAAACCATAGTTTAATTGCGGTCAGGTTTACCACTTTGTTTGCTAATCATTTAGAAGGGAGTAGTTACGAAGTAGGAAACTCTGACCTGCGGGTTAAGATTGTCAAAACCGAAAACTACACTTACCCCGATGTCAGCGTCACCTGTGACGATCGCGACAAAACCACCACTCAATACATTACTTATCCATCCCTAATCGTTGAAGTTCTATCACCCAGTACCGAAGCCTACGATCGCGGTGGCAAATTTAGACTATATGCCAACAATCCCGTATTACAAGACTATCTACTAGTTAGCTCCACCAGTATTGAAATAGACCTCTATCACAAAAAAGATAATGGCGAATGGGTAATTATCAATTATAAAGAAGGTGACATGATCGAGCTAAAGAGCATCAATCTCACCTTTGCGATCGCCCAAATTTATCGAGGACTCACACTTACTCCAGAGTCTGCATAGCAGTGGGTTGTCAACATAGCAAATCAGGACGACGTTGTTTAGTTCTCAAAATTTGTTGTTCTTTCCGCCATTCCGCAATCAATTTATGATTACCCGATCGCAATACTTCAGGAACTTCCCAACCACGAAAAACAGGTGGTCTTGTATATTGTGGATAATCCAACAATCCATCTTCAAAGCTTTCAAATTTGAGTGAATCTTCCTTCCCAACTGTTCCCGGACGCAAGCGCACGACTCCATTAATTAGGGCAAGAGCAGGAATCTCACCACAGGTCAGTACAAAATCTCCAAGGGAAACTTCGCGAGTTACTAAGTGTTCACATACACGCTCATCGACCCCTTCATAACTGCCACAAATGAGAACTAGCTGATCGTAATTAACTAGTTCCTTAAACATTTCTTGCTTCATCGGTTTCCCCTGCGGAGTCAAGTAAATAATTTCTCGCTTCGGTAAACTAGGTAGTGACTCCACCGCTGCAAAAATTGGGTCGGGCTTCATCAACATGCCTACGCCGCCGCCATAGGGTTCATCATCGACACGATGATGCTTATCGGTGGTGAAATCTCTAGGATTGGTGAGATGTACTTCCGCAATTTGATTGGCGATCGCCTTACCGAGCAGACTGGTCTGCAAAGGTGAAGTGAAAAATTCAGGAAAGAGAGTGACAATATCTATACGCATAAATAAATTCTATAGTAGAGGGCAGTGCTACGCGCTGCCCTCTATCTTTAATGTAGTTATGCTGTCTGTCGCTGAAACCGAAAAAATAATTTTAGATTTGGTCAAACCTTTCGATCCAGAAATCGATAGTGAAATTTTGCCCTTGTCGCAAGCGATCGCTCGAATTCTTGCTGAGGACATTAACAGCACTATGGACTTTCCCCTTTGGGACAACTCAGCAATGGATGGCTATGCTTTACGGTATGCAGACTTAGCAGATTTGCCCGAACTAAAACTCGCGATCGCTTCTGAGGAAATTCCCGCAGGGAGGGCGATCGCTAAATCCTTAAGACAAGGTGAATGTATCCGCATATTTACAGGTGGAATGTTGCCGAACGGTGCAGATACAGTGATTATGCAGGAATATACTGAACGCACTGATAATTTTTTACAGCTTAAGGTCAAGCCAATCCAAGGTGAATATGTCCGCCGCAAGGGTGAATTTATTCAGGCTGGCGCAACTCTAGTCAAAGCAGGCACAAAATTAGGCGCAACAGAAATCGGTGCTTTAGCTTCTGCAAAATGTCAAACAGTCACAGTCTACCGTCAACCGAAAATAGCGATTATTTCCACAGGAAATGAATTGCTGAACCTTGATAGTTCTCGGACTCTTCAGTTAGGACAAATTATTGACTCTAATCTCTATGCATTATCAGCATTAATTGAGCAAGCAGGGGCGATCGCCATACCCTTTGGGGCTGTGCAGGATGATCCATCTGCACTGCAAAAGATCATTCAACAGGCGATCGCCTCAGCCGATATCGTCATTTCCACAGGTGGAGTTTCCGTCGGAGATTACGATTATGTCGATCAAATTCTCGAAAAAATAGGCGGAGCTATTCATGTGCGATCAGTTGCCATTAAACCAGGAAAGCCTCTTACTGTCGCATCCATCTTTCCATCTCTTCATGTGAATAGAAGTGAGGATAAAGTTATCTACTTCGGAGTTCCCGGCAATCCCATGTCAGCAATGGTGAGCTTTTGGCGATTTATTCGCGGCGCGATCGCCAAATTAAATGGAAGTAATGAAACTTACTGGTATCCACAATTGATCAAAGCCATCACAACGGAGGATTTACACTCACAAGGGCGGCGCGAAACCTATTTATGGGGAAATTTAACCTATCAAAAAGGAAAGCCGATTTTTCAACCTGTGCAGAATTATAGTTCGGGAAACTTGATCGGTGCGATCGGCTCAAATGCCCTAGCAGTAATGCATATAAACCAAACCTATGTACCAGTGGGAGATGAAGCAATGATTATGTTAGTCTAATCATAATTTCCATCATGGCACTAAATCATTGTTAACGTTATAATCTATGGACTATGAATAAAATGAAAATTCTGTAGTTGTCTTAGACAATGAAAGAACTTGAATATGCAGACATAGCTCAAATGATTTTCATGCAGTTTTAGTTCAGCCTTGCAAGGCTATGGGTCGAGCTAAGACAACGTCACCAAACTCTATGTGCCATTGACAGCTATTGGTATCAAGCACATGTATGCAAAGTTCTCCTCTAATGTATTGGGCATATTTTCTGGCTGCTGGCATCATTGAGGATGTTTGTCTTATGCCATTAGATGAAAATAATTTAACTAAAGAAAATATAGTCACACTTTTAAGAGGATATCGGATTTCTCCCTCTGAACCTTTGCAGCAACAGCTAATTGAAATTCACATGGGATTAATTCGTGAAACGATCGCTTCTTTACCAATCTCATTAATTAACAAAAAAAATATTGGCGATCGCCGATCTAGCGATCGCCCAGACATCACCGAGCGTCGGGTATCGAATCGTCGGGTGGGGGAACGCCGATCAAGCGATCGCGAATTACTCGAAGTTGGCAAACAAGGATTAAAAAAAGCCTTACTCCAATTTAATCCTGAGGCAAATCCCAATTTTTCTGAATTTGCCCGATCTCATATTCACCAGCATCTAGAGAACTTTTTGCAAAGACAATATCTCGACAATCGTAACGAACCTCACGAAGCTGAAGAATCTGATCCGCAGACTACAATCACTCGCAAACAAGAAACCCTCGAAATTTTGCAAGCCTATCGCGCCAATCCCACTATCAAGCTAAGAAATAAACTTGTAAATCTAAATATCGGCTTAGTGCGTCGTGAAGCCTATCACTGGAAAAATCAATGTCAAGAAAGTTTTGAAGACCTCATGCAGGTCGGCTCGATTGGGCTAATTAATGCGATCGAGAGATTTGATGTGAGCAAAGGTAATGCTTTTAGCTCCTTTGCCGTGCCATATATCAAGGGTGAAATCCAGCATTATTTACGCGACAAAAGCCCAACGGTGAGGATGCCTCGCGCTTGGCTAACCACCTATAACCAAGGCTGTAAAATCATTCGTAATAGGCGGACTGAGACTGGTCGGGAACCATCAAGTCAAGAAGTAGCGAATGAGCTAGGTATTACCGTTAGTGAATGGTATGACATTAAACTTGCCTGCCAAAACCGATCGCCTATTAGTCTAGATACACCGATTGATCAAAGCGAAGATAACTCAACCTCGATCGGTGATCTGGTTACCGATCAGAAATACCAAAGTTTTCAACTTGCCCAAGAAGATAATATTCGACTTCAGCAAGCTCTCGACCTCCTAGAAGATCGCACCCGTGAAGTGGTGGAGTTTGTATTTTTAAAAGAATTTACGCATCGTGAGGTTGCTGAGACTTTGGGCATTAGTGCTGTTACTGTTTCTCGACAACTCAAAAAAGGCTTAATTGCCCTCAAAAAGATTTTGGCTACGCCCATTGATTAAACTATCTACATTATCTCGCTCAAGTTTCAGAATCTTCAGTAAATTGGTCAATAGCCTCTAGCATTCCTTCGGAATATGGCTCAAGGATCGTAGAGCAGACATGGAGATCTGCAAGAGCCTTGCAAAATTCATCAGTTTCAGGGTCAGCGCTTTCTAAAATAGCGATCGCGGCTATGGCTTTTTGTAATTGTGGTTGATACTCTGCCATATGGCGCTTGAGGCGATCAATTGGTTGTTTGTATGTACTATTCATTTCTTGAGTCTCCTTTCTAACTTTGCAATTTGATTATGACAATTTGCTACCGTCTTCTCCCAATGAGCGATTAAACCTAAGTCTTGATTTTCAATTTGTTTCTCTCTTTCTTAGGCAAGTTTTTGTAAATGTTCTTCAAGTGCTTTGTATTGACCTTCTAGCTGAATACGATATTTTTTATTGTCAGTCATTTTTTTAGTACTATTTTTTAATTGTATAGCTGTAGACAAACTTATAAAACCTAAGAAGTCAGGGGCGACGCAAAGCGTCGCCCCTGACTTCTTAGGTTTTATGTCTCACAGCGCAAAGCGCTGTAAATTCTACGAATAGCCATACATCGTATATTTTGAAAGATTAAAAGATCAAAAAACGCTTACTAAGAAGTAAGCGTTTTTTGATCTTTTAATCTTTCGCAGAACGAAAATATTGAAATTAAATAGGAGTAGTTGCTTGCAATCTAGCGCGAGCCATCCGCAAATTCTGCTCAGCTTGAATCTTGCCTTGCTTATCTTCAGCCTTAATACTAGCCAAAGCTTGCTCCGCATCTTCAAGTTTTTTGCGTGCTTCTTCAGCATTGATCGTGCTGCCTAATTCGCCGCTACGTACCAAAACAGTTACTTCGTTTTCTTCGACTTCAGCAAAACCACCTGTAAGAGCGATCGCCGCCCAAGCTTTATCTTTGCGAAAACGTAGCACGCCTGTTTCGAGAGCCGAAATTAGAGGGGCGTGATCGGTCAAAATACCCAATTGCCCTGTGGAACTAGGTAAAATCACTTCCTCTGCGACAGTATCCAGAATTGTTGTATCTGGGGAAATTACTTTTACAGTTAGGGTCATTTTTTAAAATATTTGGTTATTTTTTTAGCTGTTAGCTGTTAGCTATTAGCCGTTAGCTATTAGCTGTTAGCTTTTCATGAGCTAAACGCTAAAAGCTAAATGCTAATAGCCAAAATGCCTAATTACCAGCTTTTAACTTTTCAGCCTTAGCGATCGCTTCTTCGATGTTGCCAACGAGGTAGAAAGCTTGCTCAGGTAGTTCGTCAAGTTCACCCTTAAGGATGCGATCGAAACCACTGATGCTTTCTTCGAGGGTGACATACTTACCAGGAGAACCAGTAAATACTTCGGCAACGAAGAAGGGCTGAGACAAGAAGCGCTCAATCTTACGGGCGCGGGCTACAGCCAATTTGTCATCTTCAGAGAGTTCATCAAGACCCAAGATGGCGATGATATCTTGAAGTTCTTTGTAGCGCTGAAGAATTGCTTGTACGCCACGAGCTACACGGTAATGTTCATCGCTGACTACACCTGGTTGCAACATCGTCGAAGAAGAATCGAGGGGATCAACCGCAGGATAAATACCCTTAGAAGCCAAGCCACGAGACAACACGGTGGTTGCGTCCAAGTGAGCAAAGGTAGTAGCAGGAGCGGGGTCAGTCAAGTCATCCGCAGGAACGTAAACCGCTTGTACGGAGGTGATCGAACCTTCGGTGGTTGAGGTAATCCGCTCTTGCAAAGCACCCATGTCTGTCGCAAGAGTAGGTTGATAACCTACAGCCGATGGCATACGACCAAGTAGTGCAGATACTTCGGAACCAGCTTGAGTAAAGCGGAAGATATTGTCGATAAACAACAATACGTCTTGCTTGGACACGTCACGGAAGTACTCAGCCATAGTCAAAGCAGTTAAGCCCACACGCATACGTGCTCCGGGTGGCTCATTCATTTGACCATAAACGAGAGCGAGGTACTGAAGTACGCCCGATTCTTTCATTTCGTTGTAGAGGTCATTACCTTCGCGGGTACGTTCGCCTACACCACCAAACACCGACACACCAGAGTGCTTTTTCGCGATGTTATTAATTAATTCTTGGATTAATACGGTTTTACCTACACCAGCACCACCGAATAGTCCAATTTTGCCACCACGACGATAGGGTGCAAGAAGGTCAATTACCTTAATGCCCGTTTCAAAGGTGCTAGGTTTGGTTTCGAGAGATGTAAATGCAGGGGATGGACGGTGAATTGGGAATTTTTCTTCGGTGGTAACAGGTCCTAATTCATCAATAGGTTCGCCTAATACGTTGAAGATACGACCAAGGGTGTTAGGACCAACAGGAACACTAATCGGTGCGCCTGTATCGGTTACATCCATACCTCTAACGATGCCGTCAGTGGTACTCATTGCAACAGCACGAACTTGGTTATCGCCTAATAATTGTTGTACTTCACAGGTGACATTGATGTCTTGTCCTGCGGAGTTACGTCCAGTTACGACTACGGCGTTATAAATTTCGGGGATTTTGCCACTGGGGAATTCGGCATCGACCACAGGACCGATGATCTTGGTGATGCGCCCGACTGATACTTTCTCTGCGGTTGTTACCATGCTTGCTGTTTACTCCAGCCTCTTAACTCAGAATCTAAAAAATTTGCAATGAAATGACGTGCAAGAAGATATATGCAAGAAAATGCAACATATCAATAGGATCAAACTCTAAGAGTTTAACTTTTTTGCACTCACATATAAAGCTAACCGCTTCTCAAAATATCATTTAATGGGGATCGAAAGATCGCTGGTTTGCCGAAAACGATTAGATTTTCTACTATGGGACAATTGATTTTGTACATTGCAACAAGTTTAGATGGCTATGTTGCGCGTAGTTCTGGGGCGGTAGACTGGCTATTTACGGATCAGGATTATGGATATGAGGATTTTTATGTAACCTGCGATCGCCTAATCATGGGACGCAATACCTATGAGCAGATCCAATCTTGGGGTGACTATCCCTATCCTGATAAGCAAGGTTTTGTATTTTCACGTACCATTCAGCAAGAGCAAGATGAAAATGTGACTTTTGTAGGTGTCGATCTAGCTAGCTTTGTGAAAAATCTTAAATCTCAATATGGTAAACACATTTGGCTAGTTGGTGGCGCAGCGATCGCTAAAACCTGTTTAGAAAATAATCTCATTGATAAATTTATTTTGTCGATCCACCCCATCATTTTAGGGGAAGGTATTCCTTTGTTTCTACCACCTCTACCTACTCTCAATTTAAAGCTAGAAAATTCTCAAGCCTTTGATACAGGGTTGGTGCAGCTTACTTATCAAGCTTTATATAGCTGTAGTCACTTGCATTAAACCCAAGAAGCGAGTGGCGGCGCGAAGCGCCGCCACTTTATTTCCTAGGCTGGCGACAGCTTTAGGACTGACGCATTAGCCGTTTAACTAATTAGAATCAATGAAAATTAATGCCAATCTCTCTACGGAATTGCTCACCTACTATCGCCAGCTTAGTACAGAGGTGTTTACAGTAGTTGACTTAGAAACAACAGGAGGAAAAGGCGATCGCGATCGCATTATCGAAATTTCGGTGCTTCAAGCCACTCTCAAAGATGGAATTCAACAAATACTTACTGATCTAATTAATCCTCAAATCCAAATCCCTGAGCAAATTGTCAAATTTACGGGTATCTCACAGGACATGGTTGCTGATGTTGATGGCAGTGATCAGATTTTGCCAAAATATTTACCCATGCTGCAAACGGGGATTTTGACTGCACATAACATTGGGTTTGACTACTCTTTCCTTAAAGCCGAATATCAAAGACTCGGTATTGAATTTAGCGCTTCTAGGCAACTTTGTACGGTCAAGCTATCAAGGTTGTTACTGCCACACTTACCATCGCGATCGCTGCCCAAATTAGTCAAGCATTATAGCTTTAATGTCGGTAAGTCCCATCGCGCTGAATCCGATGCGATCGCCTGTTGGTTGCTTTTAGAGAAGCTACTCAACCAACTACTCAGTGCCAAAGATGAGGAAATCTTGAATCTATTTGGTCAGCAATGGCTCTCTGGAGAAGACATTGCCATAATTTTACAACTTCCTCTTAACCAAGTTGAAGAGTTTTTGTCAGACTCCACAATCAAATCAATGTTCTCAAATCGTAGACAAATCAATCTTTATCAACGTAGAGGAGTTGAAGAACTGGCAAAGACAATCACTCCATTCTCTACCTAGCAACTAGATTCTAGAACTATAGAACCCATTTGGTATCTTAGGAAGCCTTAGCGAGGCGCTTAAGCATAAGCCTGATAAAGCAAAGATGAATTCTCGCATTAGCATTGTCTAAAGTTCTGTCAAAGTTTTTGACCAGACTT
>NZ_NDHW01000104.1 GCF_002251945.1 Pseudanabaena sp. SR411 | reverse complement strand
GACCCGATAAGTTTGCTTGGTGTCTATGGTGCGGTGGAACCACTCTGACCCATCCCGAACTCAGTTGTGAAACGCTGTCACGGTGAAGATACTTTAGGGGTAGCCCTACGGGAAAATAGCTCGATGCCAAGCTTAATTTTAAAGAAAGAGACAGGTAAATTTATTACCTGTCTCTTTCTTTGTTTAGTCTCGCTTTATTGCTTTCTAAGCTCAAACTTTTATACAGGGTTTACTACAGTACAAAGCACTGTAAGATAACAACTACACCTTGGAGCATTCAACTTTGCTCTATTTTTTGCTATGACGATCGCCATGACACTTAATGACGACCTAACTATTTTAGATATTGAATCAAATCCATTAAGTCCATTGGATTTGCCACCTGAAGAAGAAATACCTCTTCCAGATCCTGATGAGATGTTAGTACTGCTCAACTCAGTGACTGTTCTAGAGAGGATGCAAGCTGCAAGAGCTTTTTGTGAATTAGAAGATCAAAGGGCTATACCACGTCTTATCGAATTGCTACAAGATGAATGTCCTCTAGTAAGAGTCAGTGCTGCTTATGCTCTCGGACGGAATAAGAGCGATGAAGCAATTAAGCCTTTAATTGATCAACTCAAACAAGATTGGAATGGATACGTTCGTAAAGGCATTGTTTGGGCTTTGGGAACTTGTCGCGCTACGCTAGGGTTGATGTCGCTTATTTCTGCTCTGAAGTATGATATTACGGCAGTACGTCTATGGGCAGCTAGTGCGCTTGGACAATTAGGTGATCTACAAGCGATTGAGCCTTTAACGGAAGCATTAACTAAAGATCCCATGTCTGCTGTGCGTGGTAATTGTGCGTGGTCACTGGGCAAGCTAATTGTGCAAATGCGTCGCGATTTTGATACTCAAAACGAAATTTATCATGATGCCGTTGATGCACTGATTTATGCACTGGATGATGATGACCTCAGTGTACAGACTGATGCTAGGAATGCATTGCGGAAGCTGGGTGAACCGCGTGGCTTAAAAGTGCTAGATCGGATTGAAATGGATCAAGGTTATTGCGAATTTTAAACTATAAATTGGGTAGGGAATAGCAGGTTTCTTGCTAAATTTGTAGGAAAAAGCTTTGACAATAGTGCGATCGCTGCTATAGTTAATAACTGCATATATTAAATATGTTCTCGCGAATGTAGTTTAGTGGTAAAACCTCTGCCTTCCAAGCAGATGTTGCGGGTTCGATTCCCGCCATTCGCTTAAAATCAAAAAGCTTCACACAGTTAAGTTTTTCTTAATTGATCAGATCGCGAATTACGATACTGGCTAGATTTAAGCCAAATAGAGCAGGTAAATAAGAAATTGTGCCGTAATACGATCTCTTAAAATTGCTGCCATCGGTTAATTGTAATGACTCCCGATTTACTAACTCTTCAGAATAAACAGCGATAATGTTGGCATTAGCAAAACCCTTGCGTCGTAAACCTTTGCGAATCTTGTAAGCAAATCTACAGCAATCAGTTTCAAAAATTGGTGCAATTCTTACCTTTTGGGGATCGACTCGACCACCAGCACCCATGCTGCTGGCAACTTTTACGCCATTAGTGGCGGCGGCACCGAGAAAATAAAGTTTGGGTTGCAGACTATCAATGCAATCTAGCACCCAGTCAAATTTAGTTGTTACTAGCTCCATCATTAAGTCTGGAGTCAGAAATTCTTTAATAACCGTTAATCGCATGTCTGGATTGATGTCATGCATTCTTGCTGCCATCACATCAGCTTTATGAATATCGATAGTGCTATTGAGCGCTACGATCTGACGGTTTTTATTGGAAGGATCAACGCGATCACCATCGACAATAGTCATCTGTCCAATTCCAGCACGGCACAAAAATTCTGCGGCAAAACTACCAACACCGCCCATGCCAACGACTAATACATTGGCACGTTTGAGTTTATTTAATCCGTCTGCACCAATTAGTAATTCTGTACGTTGTAACCAATCTGTCATGACAAAAATAAATGTGTAACTTTATCTAATAGAGTCGATACTTGGCGCTGCATCTACTCTTAATATGAGAAATAGAATACCTTTTGAGTCTTTAACTATGACTTTTCCTTCTCATGCTGCACTAACCAAGGCTGAATTACTTGATCGTTATGCTAAAGGCGATCGCAACTTTGAGCAATCACATTTACAGGACACAGATATGCAAGGCGTATCGTTGCATGGTATTGACCTCAGTGAATCAATCTTGACTCACATTAACTTTAGTGGTTCGGATTTGCGCGGGGCAGATCTTGGATGGGCAGATCTTAGTCGTGCTAATCTCGAAAAAGTAGATTTTCGGGGTGCAATTTTGACCAGAGCTGATTTAAGCTACGCTAACTTAAGAGGTGCAAACCTTCTGAAAGCTGATCTTAGCTTAGCTAAATTAGATCATACAAAATTGAGTGGAACTATCATGCCTGATGGTTCGGTTAATCAATAAAATCTGCACTCTACGTGATCAAAAAACTAACAACATCAGGGGATGTCAAAGTATCCCTCTGTTGTTGTCAATTGTTAACAAGGCATTTTTTACTTGAGTTTTTTCTTGATAAAGTCAACGAGTTGCTGGAATTGCTTCTGCTGAGATGCTATCTGTTGTTCTAACAGCTTTTGTTTAGTTTCTAGTTCTTCAATACGTTTAATCAGAGTATCGTCAGTGCGTTCTTGAGAAACTACATCAGTAGATGCGTTGCGACTTTCTATTACAGAGATAGGAGGACGCTTTTGTACTAAGACCATTGCTCGTTTGATCGCTGTGATCAACTCTTTCTGCTCAAAAGGTTTTTCAATAAATACTAGATATTTATCTTCAAATGGCTCTGCAATCTTACTGGTTACCTCTTCCTTGCGTCCAGACATCAAAACTAGTGGAATACGGCTAAGCTCGGCACTTTGCTGCAAAGTTTCATAAACCTCAAATCCACTCATCCGAGGCAGTAAAAAATCTAGCATGATCATCCAAGGCTTTTCTTGCTGGATCATCTCCAGCCCTTTGATGCCGTCGGCGGCCTCTAGCACCTCAAAGTTTGCTGGCGGGAGCATATCACGCACCATATTACGGATTACGCGACTATCATCAATTACTAGTATTTTGTGAGCTGCCACTGCTGATAACCCCTCAGTTATTTTGGTGAATAGAGATTTAGCTTGATTAGCTAGTTTTTGGAAGATTACATCACTGTCACTGACAGAATAGGTGAAATTCTAAACGACAATGATAGCAAGCATATTTTAGTTTAATTAGACATTGTAATTAGCGATCTATTTGGGCTTGTATTAACTAGAAGCTTAGCAAGTAAATAAAAGCTTACTAGTTTTTTGTCAGATTTAGCTCTTAAACCCGCAATAATTTAGCATACAGCTACCCAAAAATTAGAGAATATCTCCCCTAATTTGATGGCAATTTTTATTATAAAAATTAGATTTGATGAAAGTCCGCCATCGGTGGGCTTTCATCAAATCTTTAATAAAACCCAGATTTTTTGTAGTGCGGCGAAGCCGCACTACAAAAAATCTGGGTTTTATTTTGATGTGTGTTCTTTAATTTGGGTTTGCCAACAATAGCTGATGTTGATCCCTTGACTTGGTCTGTATAATCTCAAGTACAAAGATCGGGCATGGTTTAACTATGCATAGATTTTTTAGAATATTTAAGCGATCGCCCCATGCTAAAACTGCCAACTAAACCAAACTCAACCCTAATTAATCCCAGCCCCAATAAGACATCTGATGATAATGTGCCAAATGGGCAGAAGTCAGTAATTGTTAAATTAGAAAATGTTCGCAAGACTTACACAAATGGTGCTGTTGGCTTACGCGACGTTAGTCTTGAACTTTATAAAGGTGACTTTAAATTTATTACAGGACATTCGGGATCGGGAAAATCAACCTTACTGAAATTGTTGTATGGTGCTGAACAGGCTACAGATGGCGATGTAATTGTGAATGGGTTTAACCTAAATAATTTAAAAGGTAATAATCTTGCTATGTTACGTCGCAAGATTGGCATAGTTTTTCAAGATTACAAACTTGTACCGCGTCGCACTGTCTCTGAAAATGTTGCTTTTGTCCTGATGGCTCAGGGATATACCTACAAGGAAATCCAACGACGTGTGCAACCTGCGCTCAAAATGGTGGGGCTGATACATAAGGCTGATTGTTTTCCTGAAGAGTTGTCTGGTGGGGAACAGCAACGGACAAGCATTGCAAGGGCGATCGTGAATACACCGCCGTTAGTTCTAGCGGATGAACCAACGGGCAACCTTGATCCTGATAATGCTTGGCAAGTAATTAAAATCTTGAAAAAGCTAAACTCTTTTGGGGTGACTGTGCTTTTGACTACTCACGATGAGCAGTTGGTCAGAGCCGCTAATCATCCTGTTTTACATTTGCAAAATGGTTATATAGTTTAGCTTTTGGATTTTGTCTTTTAGCTAGTAATTGATTATTGCCTTTTTACTTTTGCCTTTTTACCTTTTACCTCTTCAGTTATGGTACAAAACGTCCTTCGCTTCTTTACTAAAATCGACTATCTGCTACGCGAGACTTTTTTAGGATTGCGGCGTGGCGGCTGGATGAATTGGGCTGCTATTAGTACAGTGGCTGTGTTGTTGTTTTTGTTTGGCGCAAGCTTACAAATCTCTTGGCAACTGGAAAATGTATTAGGGCAGTTAGGCAGTCAGTTAGAAATCTCGGTCTATTTGGATGAAAATGTGGTTGGTGAGTCGATGCAACCACGATTGCTGCTAGTGGATGGTGTTGCTGCTGCAAAGCTAATTCCTAAAGAAGATGCATGGGAAAATTTGATGAAGGATCTGGGTAAAAATGATCTTAATCAGGCAACACAACAACTTGGTGGCAATCCTTTAGTGGATGAGTTTAAGGTGCGGGCTGTGTCTAGCGATCGCGTGCCTGATATTGCCAAGCGGATCTCTGGCTTAAAAGGGATCAATGAGGTTTGGTATACCAATGAAGTGGTGGAGCGCATCGGTCAACTACGTCGCGCTTTGAGTAATAGCAGTGTGGCGATCGTGGCAATTTTTACGGTGATTGCGATCGCGGTTATTACGACGACGATTCGACTAATTGTGTTGGCACGACGAAGAGAAATTGAGGTGATGCAATTGGTGGGGGCAACGGCTGCATGGATTTATTTTCCATTCGTACTGCAAGGCGTATTTTTTGGAGTTACAGGCGCTGGGACGGCTTATTTAATGTTGATGCTAAGTCTGAATCTTTTAGGTGATGCGATCATTAATCAACCAGAATTAATTAAATCTCTAACTTTGGGTTTAACTACGGATTTGCGATCGCAACTGATTTTACCTGCAATATTAGTAGTCTTTGGCTCGGTGATTGGTGTATTAGGTAGTCTGCTAGCTGTACGTAGATTTTCTTTCAATTCATGAAGTAAGTAAGCCCTTCGGGCTTACTTACTTCATGAATTGCTGAGGCAATGCTTCTAGCTGACTCTACTATGCAATATGATATGATTCATCAAGTATGGGTATGTAGCTCAGTTGGATAGAGCATCAGATTCCGGTTCTGAGGGTCGGGGGTTCGAGTCCCTCCATACTCGTTGATAATCAAAGTAAATTTTGCTATGCTCCGCAGCTCAAAATTTAAATGACAGCGTTCCACGCTAATGATAAAAATAAATCTTGCTGTGCTTTGCACGGCAAGATTTATTAGTAAACAAACTAAATTTTTAATCTATGGAACGTGGATTATTGTGGTTGCCGTTGCTGGTAGTGTTCTTTTGGCTGGCGTGGTCAGGATGGAATGAGTACCAAAAAATTGAGTCCTATAAACGGTGGGCTGAGCAATTTGAGCGTCATAAATATGACATCTACGCTGTATTGGGACAGAAAGGTGATCGCCTCACATGGGGACGACCAACACGCAAAGATCCCCTAGATATTCAAACAGTTACTTTTCAAGACATTGCCCGTATTAGATTTCGGATTGATAGTACGTTCTTTGATGCAAAAGATGCTGAGTTTCCGTTGAATGCTAAGAAAATTTCTCTGGAATTAGTGCTGAAAACGGGTGAAATGCCTAGCATTAGATTTACTGATATTGATATTGCAGCAGCTTGGTATCGCTTTTTAAGCGATCGCTTAGATGCTCTATAGCAACCCAAAAGATGAATGGCAGCGCGAAGCGCCGCCATTCATTATATGTCCTAAGCAAAACTTACATTGATCTAGCTCAACCTTAAGTTTTGTTAAGTCGATTTAAAGATTAATTTAACGATTTATGGTCGATCCAAGTATATTTACTTAACTCAAATCGATTCTTAACCTTGGTATAAACGTAACTTTAACTTCATCTCTTAGGCTTGAATCAAGTTGTGAGGGTTTACTTTGGAAGTTATTTTAGAAGTTACTTTAGAATTGATGAAAGCGATCGCAGCTACATTGCTGTTACTTCTGCTAGGTGATTTCTTTTCAACATTTTTTTACCATGTTCCCGAACATGTTTTTGGTAAGTTTCACTCCATCGTGCATCATGGTAAAAATCGCAGCTTTCTTCACTATGCAGTTTTAACCAGAAATCCTCTTGTGTTGCTAGATGGCATGTTAGGAGCAGTTCCTTACTTTATATTTACACCTTGGCTGTGGCATTTATCAGCGATCGGTACGATTATTGGTCTGTTGTTAGGCGAGTTTCATGTGGTGTGGAGACATGTCTCAATCCTTGAATGGAAAACTCCAGAACCTTGGAAATCTTGGTGTGATTTGTTATGTATTACCACGCCCGAAAGACATTGGTTGCACCATCAAAATGCTTTTGTTGCTTTTGGTGACATTTTCTCGTTCTACGAATATCCAGCCGAAAAATGGTTGCTTTTTTTACGTTTTGTCCGCCGCAAATTTAAGCAGTTAAATCAAATAGATGACAGTAAAACTATTAGTGCTTAATTGAGTAATCATGTAAAAAACTCGCATAGCGAGTTTTTTACATTTCAATGTTATAAATGCTGAAAAATGTTGTATCTACATTTATGGCAGTATCAATTTCCTCCTCATCGCTTGCATACAGAGAGCGACTCTGGTACTGGTAATATTATCGTCAAAATAATCGATATCCAGTTTCATTTTTAGCCGTAATATACAGTTCTGTATAGTTTTGAGAGATAGATGCATTTCCTGTGCGATCGCTTTATCGGTGAGTGAGTCTTTACAGAGCAAAGATAAAACTTGAAGTTCGCGATCGCTTAATTCAATACCTTTGCGGAGTTCCTTAGGAATTTCTAGTTTGCCTTCTAATGCATGTCTAGCTCCCTCTAAAAAAGCTTTGCGCCGCTCTATTTTGCTAACAACTACAAATCCGCCTTGGTGACGACCCATGAGATTAGTTAGAGGTTTGAGGTAGTCATATTCACTTGTATAGATCAGAATATTCAGGAATGGATAGTCTTGAAAGACTTGCTGCAAAAATCTCAGACTAGATACAGCATATTGTTCTCCTGTTAATGTCCCAAACAGAAGATCGACGGTAACTAAAGCGGGTATTTCTAGTTTAAGCCTTTCTAGTGCATCTGCGTGGCTATTACAGATGATGCAGAGAGCTGATGGTTCTAGCTTTTGCAAGAAAAGACAGTTATTCTGAGCTACTTCAGGATGATCTTCTAAGATCAGAAATATGAGCGGCTTAGAGTCGGCTGTACTGAGTTGCATTAGTTAGACTATTAGGTATACCCGAATTATTCACTATTATGCAACAAATGCCAAGTTAGTTGGACGCGAATTCCTCCTTCAGCTAAAGCAATTCTTTCAAATGCACCTTTATGGAGGTCAGAGGCGATCGCTTGCATCAACTTCATGCCATAGCCACCCCGTTGGCGTTGTTGAGTCGTAATTTCAAGTATGGATTTATCTAATATCTCACCGTCGTTTTCGATGCTCAGCGTACATAGCTGAGCTTGCTGTACTAATCTCACCTTAACCTGCGTAGCGGTTCCTTGAGGTGGTTGAGCATGGTGGATAACATTGGCGATCGCCTCGGTAAAAAAGCGATAAATATCTTCACGGGCTTCGAGCCACATGCTATTTAAATGAGGTTCGGTTAGCGGTTGCAGACACTGAATAATATGAAGAGTTAGTTCGCCTGAATCGACTAGCTGTTGCAGTTTTTTGGCGATGCCGATATCTAGCCCTTCGCGGAGATCGGGTGTGATTTCTAAGGCGATCGCACGGGTTTGATAGAGTTGTTGACGGAGGTGATTACCTAGATCTTCTAAGCGATCGAGAATGGGGTTTAGATCTACATCAGAAGAATTCATCTGCAAAAGTTCGAGGCTATCCATCACCAGTTTGAGTTCTTGGAGTGGTCCATCATGGATATTAGCGGCAATGCGATGGAGCAGTTTGTGAGTTTGGGAGATTACCGCAGTTTGTTCGATAGTATGCAGCCGATCGATTTCGCATCTTTGCTCATCAATCAAGTTTTGTTGCCAGCCTAGCCTTAAGGAAAAGAGAACTAATAGTCCTATAGCAACTAACGTCAACAAAGGAATGACAAGTGGAACATTTAGTTGCATCCAAAACATGACTGCGCCCAGAATCCCCAAGCTGCTCAGCAGAATGAGGTGAAAAAGCCACAGGGTTCTGGCACTGTGTTGCCATGCTTTGCGGTGGCTCATATCTCTTGCATCGGATAAAAACAATCAAAGATTATGCGATCAGAATGAACACAAATCTTAATACTTAAAAGTTCTAACATCCGTCACATTCTATCTAAATACCTTTGGTTTCTCAATGCGGATAATAGTTATTTTATTTGCGGGTTAACGCAATTTTATTTACATAAACCATCATGTCATTGCAGAGTTCATTCAAGTTAATCTTGTAACAAGTTAGCGATCGGGACCTTACATTGTTTCTTCTCAAGGAGTTGTAATCATTATTAGGAAACGCAACTTAATTCTGATTGTCACTATTGACTCTAGGAGTCTGATGAAATTTGAGAATGATCTTGATATTTAGAATCGTTAAGGATTCTTGTCGATATTAAGGAGTTGATTCAGGTTTAATTAGCTTTTAACAATAAGGATATAGATTGCTTTTTTAAGCATCTTGGAGGTGGAGCGTGAAACTATCAAAATATTCTTGTCGTCTACTAGTAACTGTCTTTTTGTCGAGTAGCCTAATCATTAGTGGCTGTTCAAAAGATGAGGCAAAATCTCTCAAAAACACTGCAAAGTTGTTTAGTGAAGAATCAATTGCTGCTATCGATGCAATAGAAACCATGATTCTTAAAGAGGTGCAAGAACCTATCCAGACAGAGGAAGAAGCCAAAGCCTCATTTCTTAGAATAGTTTTGCGCAAAGAGCTTTCTGACCAAAAGCTGACCGACAATTTTGAACGTCTTTTGAATCCTCCTCAACCAAGCAAAATAGCTATAAACAACATGAGAGCTTATATGGCATCTCTAAGATCGCAATATGGAACTCTGGCTTCTATTTATGACGATCTAGAAAGAGGACATCTCTTGGCAAAAGATGCGGTGCAGAAATCTAAGATTCCCTTAGAAAAGTTAACTGTACAAATGGCTTATATTGCCGCTTGTGTCGATCAGAATCCCGCTAATCTTCTTAAAGATAAATCGAAGGTGATTACAGAAATTAAACGGCTTAGGAGGTTGTATTTTAAAACAAAGGATCCTGTTGAAAAAAAAGATTTTGAAGGTAAAATCCTTGAACAATTCTTGCAATGGCAAAGGATTGAGAAAAATCAACAGGAATTAACTCAAATTGTCCTCGAGCATTCTACCAAAGCAGCAATGCTTGGGAGAGAGTTGAGAGAAAGAATAGATCGCTATGATGACATTTCACTTGAGAGTATGAATTCCCTTCTAACCAACGTATTAGATATTGTGTCTACACTGAATGGAAATGATTATAGCGGTTTAAAGAAACAAGCAAATCAATTATGGGTAACAATTAACAACGATGAGGATTTTAAGGGCAGTACCACATTCATTTTAAGTCAGTTTAACTTGAATTCCAAATCGGGGGATTCTAGTGAAACTGGGTTTTCAATAAATGGATGTTCCTCATTATTGCAAGAGCCAGTCCCAGACATAAGACTTACTCCTGTACCTCTCAAGAAATAGGTGTGCGGTAACCCCAGAAATATTTTGGCTAGACTGATTTCCCGTTCAATAACTGCCTAATTCTAAACTGGGAATGGAGTATCAGATGGGTTTGTGTGAACGTCAACAAACTAAATAAAAAAGAGAGACAAAAAAATGACACTTAGTATAGACTACGATGCACTAACTAACGAAGAAGCTATTAGAGCATTACTTTGGGCTGATAGTGAATATAGATTAGCTTTTCCTGAAGTTCAAGTTGAAATGTGGGAACCATTACAAGAAGCTTGGGATCGATATTTAGGAGCTCGTGTAAAATGGCTAAAGTCTGGAATGATTTGTACCGAGAAAGATGTAATTCTCATGAAGCAAATTCGTCGGGAAATTTGCCAAGCTGCTGATACTCAGACACTCATTCAAGGATTAATCAAGTTTGCTAGAATTTTATTAAAATTCTAGTTGAATTGGAATTACAATGTGGAATTTTACTCCACATTGTAATTCCAGAAATACGTTCCAAAAAGATAAGAAATGACAGTCCATTAAGCTAATTAAATTTACAATGAGATGATTGCAGTTCTTAACACAGAGAAAAAGCGATCTCATAAAAACAGGAGAAAAATCATGGAACACCCAAATGGCGTATGGATTTGGAATTTAGCCGATATTAGAAGAGATTATTTGGATGCACTAATTAACGCTCAGTGTAAACGGGTTTACCTGAAGGTTCTTGATGATGCTAGTTCTGGAATCTTTTGGGGATGGCAATGTACACCAGATATCATTAATTCTTTTAAAGCTAGCGGTATAGAAGTATGGGGTTGGGGGTATATTTTTGATCGGCGTTCCTCAACTACTACTTCTGGTATTATTGATGCATTAAGACGAGCGATTGGTTGCGGAATCCAAGGCTTTGTGTTTGACGTTGAACAGGAGGTAGAGTTTTCCTCAACACACTCACAACTTCGTGAAATCTTGGTAAGAGCAAAAGAAATTATTCCTAATGGATGTTTGGGATATACAAGTTTTGGAGCACCAAATTATCATTCTAAAGTTCCTTGGAAAATGCTCAATGAGATTTGCGATCTTCAATTCCCTCAAATTTACTATGAACTATTTACTTTTGGATCTGGCGATCCATCCCCAACAGAAAATAAAGCAGAGGTCAAGGAGTGTTTGCAACAACACAAGGAGATGGGACTAGACAAGCCAATTCTACCCATTTGGGGAAGTGAGAGTGGTAGTAAATATCCAACAACAGCCATTGAGTTACAGGGATATCTTGATGAGTATTCTGGTTCATCAGTTTGGCGTATTCCTGACGCGGGAAAAGGAGGTGAGGCATGGAGATGTAGTTATCATGGGAATAAAATGATCCCAGATCCAATTGTAGAGCTAGATCCAGTACGTGATTATCAGGATGTTGCTATCCCATTAAAGTTTTCTCGACCTTTGAAGCTTGGTTCCAAAGGAGACGATGTTTATATTCTAATCTGTGCTTTGATGGAACTTGGTTATCTCAAAAAAGATACTAAAGTCACCAATGTATTCAATATCAATGTTGATGATGCTGTCAGATGGGCACAGAGGAAATTGCAAGTTGAAGTTGATGGTGAGGTTGGTTTAGAAACAAAGAAAGCCCTTGAAGAGGCTATACGCAAAATCAGACCCATAATACAACCACCGACATCTGGTTCTTTTAATGGTGCTAAGTTTGCTGATTTTTGCGAATCAATTCTTTCTCAGAATATTCCGTGGTCACGAAATATTGATTTCATTCAGCCTTTTGTTTCCACACTAGGTAGAGGCAGTTGGCACTGGTGCGGAGCTACTGTGTATTGGCTGATTAATGAGTTTCTCTACAAACCAAATGGTAAAACAATGCAATTGCAATATCCAGAAATGGAAGCCACCTTTGCTTTAGTAGAAGCAAGTCAACAGTATTTTCAAAACGAAGGATGGTATGAAGATAACAGAGATGGCTATGTCCCCCCAGCAGGAGCAATTGTGATCTTTGATTGGGATCAAGTAAACATTAATGCACCAGATCAAAATTACGATAGTCATATTGGAGTATTCCTTCGCATGAATGGTGATTTATTTGTGTGTGGGGAAGGTAATACAGATCGTTCTGATAGTTATCCTGATGGTCGAACGGCAATTCGTGAGCGCCCCAGACAATTGATTCAAGGTTTTGGCATTATTCCTGAAGGTTGGATGCCAACATAGCAAGTAGATCTATTTGAGGTATCCAGAAAAATTAATAAATTTAGGGCATCTCTATTAATTCAAAATTATTGAGAATAGCAACAATAAATCAATGGTTTTAGCCTTGCGTTATTGAGAATAAAGCTATTTTTAGATATTCCATTTAGTTTGAGATTAGATCTTGATAAATGCAATAAAAACTTTGTGATCGCCCTCTAAATCTTCAACCGAGAAGATTAGAGGCAATCGCTTTTCCATTCATAACTTGACCTAGAGAGTTTTTAGTTAAGGCAATTTTAACTGTTGAGCAGGTGTAAAAAACTGACGACTAACGAGATTAGTTAATATTAGAGCCGTAATTAAGTTGGCTGTGGTAATTGCAAATAAAATTACTAATTGATACCTCACTGCCAGCAATGGTGATACACCGCCTAAAATTTGTCCTGTCATCATTCCAGGTAATGACACCACACCCGCCACCATCATCACGTTAATTGTGGGAATCATCGCGGCTCTAATTGCGTCGGATTGGTAATTAGCGATCGCCTGTTGTGGTGTTGCGCCTAAACATAAATGGGTTTCGATATCCCGCGATCGCTTGACTAAATCCTGTGTAAATCTCTCGGCGGCGATCGCTGCACCATTCATTGAGTTTCCCAAAATCATTCCTGCGAGAGGAATTAAATATTGTGGTGAGTACCAAGTATCAGGCTGCACTACTAAAAATGTGGTGTAAGCAAGAATGGCGAGCGTGCCAACGATTACCGATATCCACATAATCGGCAAGACATAGGGGACTTTTTCGCGCACGCGATTTTTGGCTTCACGGGCTGCCATGATGCTCATCAAGAAAATGATGAATAGGATTACAACGGGCTGTTTGATTTCAAATACAGCATCTAGCAAAAATCCCACCACGATTAATTGAATAATGCTGCGAAAGGTGGCGATGATTAAATTCTTAGCGATCGCTAATTTTTGCCAGACCGATAAACTAATAGCGATCGCTACCATGCCGAGAGCGATCGCCATTTTGGGAATATCGAGATCAATTACAGCATTCATAGATAAATCACAATAAAAGCACTTAGTGCTTTTATTATCCATAGAAAAAAAGGAGCCGTGCTTAGCATGGCTCCTTTTTTGTATGATTTTTTCTAAGATTGTAGAGCAGCTAAAGTTGCACTTCCAAGAACTCCATCAACAGGCAATCCATACAAGGTCTGTGCTTTTTTAATAGCTTCGGTAGTCTTTGAACCTTGAATACCATCTATCGCCCCATCATAAAGCCCTAGCTCACTTAATAGGGTTTGCCCTTTTTTAATATCATCATTAGCAATCGTACTAGCAGGTTTGTTGGTTGCAACTTCTTGATAGCTGATTGGTACAACATTGGTAACATTTGTATCTGCTTCTAGAGCCGCTAGGGTTAGAGAACCAGCCACTCCATCAGCAACTAAGCCATAGGTTTTTTGAGCCAAAATAATTGCTTCTTGTGTCATTGGCCCACTAATGCCATCGATCGCACCGCCATAAAAACCGCGATCGCTTAGCAATTGTTGCAAGTTTTTGACTGCATCCGATGATTTGTTGTCGGTACTAGCAATAGGCGTAGTTGCGATGGGTGTAGCTTCAGGAGCATTTGTTTCGTAAGTGTCTGCTTGCAAAGCTGCCAAGGTTTGCGCTCCGATTACACCATCAGCCTCTAGCTTATAAAATATTTGGGCAGCAATAATGGCTTCTGTCGTTGCAGGCCCCTTAACGCCATCGATCGCCCCAGGGTTAAAGCCACGCCTTGCTAATAATTGCTGGATACTAGCAATTTCAGGTGTATAAGCAAAAGCGGCTATGGGCATAGCATTGATGGCGATCGCACTTGCCGCTAGCCCAACACACAAGACTGATTTAGCATGGTGTGAAGATTTGGCGATCGAGTTCAGTAGTTGACAATCTAAATTCTGATCAAGAGATTCGCCTTGCTGTAGGCGTTCGCAAAGCATTTCACTGTGGAGATACGCAACAAGTTCCATACAATTCAGCCTCAATAAAAAATGCCATTAAGCTCATCAATTGGCTCTTTTAGATTCGTAAAAAATCTGATTTCGAGGGTTTTCTGTAATCTGTCCTTGTGATGTAGAGGTATCAATTACAGTTTCCAAAGAGCCTATTTATTCTTATTGTATGTAAAAAACAAGTAAATGTCAGGAATTGTTTGTTTTTGTAATTTGGGGACACAATCAACCCACAAAATAGAGTTGCGGAGCTTCGCGCCGCAACTCTATTTTGTGGGTTTAAAAACTTTTGCCGATCGCCTCAGCAAGCCCATCTAAGGTATATTCCAAAGCCTCACAGTCAACGCGCCCTAATAACTCGTAGCAAGTCTTAGAAGTCTGAGGACCAATTGAGGCAATTTTTACTTTAGAAATCCAGCCCTGCCAAGTTTCTGAAGATGCAACACGATCAAGTAATTGACAAAAATGCTTGACAGTCTTGGAACTCGCAAAGGCGATCGCATCTAAGCTTTGATTTTGAATTGCTTCTAGAGCTACAGGATCGATCGCTTCTGGACATCCCGACTCATAGGCTGGAATAGCATCAATAATCGCGCAATGTTGCTGCAACTGCTCTACCAAAATCTCTCGTCCGCCCGACTGCACACGCGGAAACAACATTTTTTTGTCAGTTAAGACATGATAAGGAATGGCAAGAAAGGCATCCACCAGAGCATCGGCAACAAAGTCCGTCGGTACTAAATCTGGTGAAATCCCATAATTTGCCAAAACTTCAGCAGTTTTGCGCCCCACTACCGCAATTTTTAAAGAATGCAAAGCACGGCTATCTTGACCCGATTCGCGCAACCGCCCAAAAAAGCTTTCAACGGCATTTGCGGAGGTCAAAATTAACCAATCGTAATTGGATAGATTGGCGATCGCCTGATCGAGCATTTCCCAACTAGTCGGCGGGATGATCGCCAAAGTTGGCATCTCGATCACTTTTGCTCCTTGACTGGTCAATAAATCTGTAAATTGGCTAGCCTGACCCGCCGCCCTTGTTACCAAAATTGTTTTGCCTTGCAATGCTAACTTGTCCTTTTCGAACTCTACCTGTTGCTCAAAATTTTCCAACAATTGACTACATTGACGCGACAATTGCTCATGAAACTTTACGACTTCACCAATAATAATCACCGATGGTGATAGCGATCCTTTAGGTAATTTTGATTGAATATCCTTCAGAGTTCCTGTCCATACTTGTTGATCGGCTCTCCCACACCAACGCACGATCGCAATTTTTGTATCCGCAGATTTTCCCACTTGGAATTTCTCTAACAATCTCTCTAGATTATTTGTCCCCATCAAAATTACCAACGTCGGAATTTGGGCGATCGCTTCCCAAGGCAAACGCTCCAAATCATGCCCCGTCATCACCGCAAAACAAGAACTCGCTTCCACTTCTGTAAGCGGAATTCCTGCCAACATGGGCGCAGCGATCGCGCTGGAAATTCCTGCAACAACTTCCCATTCACAATTTGCTGCTTGTAGGGCAAATATCTCAGGTAGCGATCGCCCAAATATCCAAGGATCACCACTCTTGAGGCGCACCACGCGCTTACCTTGTAAGCAATACTCCACCAGCATTTGATTGATTTCGGCTTGTTTGACGCTCTCCTGTCCACCACGTTTGCCAGCAATGATGAGATCGCATTTCTCTGGCGCAATATCTAATAAAGTGCGATCGACCAGCGCATCACTAATAACCACCTCCGCCTCACTAATCAAATCCCTAGCGCGAACTGTCAAAAACTCCACGCCTCCAATTCCTGCGCCAACTATAAAAACTTTACCTTTCATCGTTGTTGTTTACTCTTTTACACGTCTCTTAACATAATGTGCAAATGTGAGCCGTTTATATAAAAACTTTAGTTTTAATGTTGAGTTAATTTAGGATTTAGTACAATAGTTTTGTGATGACGCAGTATAGATTTTCATAAACTTAGAAGCAAAAAATATGAGTTTTGATAACGTAATTGTTGTATTCTCACTTGTCTTAGGTTACTCTGCTTGGCAAAGAGAATTCATTGGTAAAAGGAAAATAGAGCTTGCAGAGACTGTTTTGGCTAAGTTCTATGAGGTGGAAGATGCAATACGAGAAATTAGAAATCAGTTTCCCTATATCAATGAGGGACAATCTCGTAAGCGGTCTGATTATGAGACAGAAAAAGAATCACAGTTATTAGATAGAACTTATGTAGTCTTTGAGAGGTATCAGAAACGCGAAAAATTATTTGCTGAACTGCGTGCGCTGAAATATCGCTTTATGGCTAACTTTGGATCTCAATCTGGAGAATCTTTCAAAGAGCTAGATAAAGTTTTAAACGAAATCTTTATATCTGCTCATATGCTCGGCAAACATTATTGGCCCCGACAGGGTAGGGTCGCAATGTCAGAAGATGAATTTCAGAAACATCTGCATGAAATGCATAAACATGAAGCGATTTTCTGGTGCATGGGAGAAGATGAAGATACTATTAGCCCACGAGTACGTAGCCTAATACAGAATGTTGAAAATATTACGAGAGATACGGTAAGGTCTAATTCTGGTATTTCAATATGGATGTCACTCTTTGATAAAGTTAGACATAACGTTGCCAAAACTTATCAATCCATATCTTCGCAAGATCACCAGCAAATTCAAACAAATGTTAGTCCTTTACTTGAGCAACCAATAGATAAAGATGTTAATTCGCTTCGAGAACTCATGGATAAAACTAGTGACAGAGCTAAAGAAAGAGGATTAACTCCAGAAATTTTGGAATCTATTCTCAATGAACACTAAAAATTTGTTTGTTATTGATGCCAATATTATTGTTAGTGCATTTTTAGCTAAAGAAGGTAAAGCACGTCAAGCTTTAGATAAAGCTCAAACAAATGGTGTAGTGCTAATGTCAGTAGAGGTTTTGTCAGAACTGGAGGAAGTTTTATCTAGACCCAAATTTGACAAATATTTGACTACAACAGAACGAAAGTCACTCTTGGCAAGACTTGTTAAGACAGTACAGTTTGTCGATATTGAAGAAACGTTCAAGATTTGTCGAGATCCCAAGGATGATAAATATCTAGAGTTAGCAATAAACGGTAAAGCGACATACATTGTCAGTGGAGACTCGGATTTACTGATCTTGAATCCGTTTAGAAATATCCCGATTTTGAAAATTCAAGATTTCTTGGCATTAGATTTACTTTAATGTTAGTCTGCGCCATCTTTTGCACAAAACCCTCAAGACTAAAGAAATGTAGAGAGGGAGCTTATCCAATCTTCACTTTGAGATAATCCAATTGCGGCGGAAAAATCTGGCTAGATCCGATTCATCGATCGCTAAACAGATCGGGCGACCATGGGGACAAGTGTGAGGATTGCGGGTTTGTTGCCATTGCCAGAGCAGATCGCGAATTGTGGACATCTCTAACTTTGTGCCATTGCGAATTGCACTGCGGCAGGCTGCGGTGGCTCTTGCCATCGTCGGATCATCCTGCTGACTCATTTCTTGCAAAATTACTGCACAATCCTCATGTCCAATTAATATTTCAGGCAGCGATCGCACAGCCCATAGGTTATTTCCAAAAGCTTCTATTTCTAAACCTAATGCTTGCAAACGTTCAATTGCATCATCAGAAAGTTGGTTTAATAAAATCGGTTGCTCAATAGTCACAATTTGCCATTGAGTTTCGATTTGCTCAAAGAGAACTCGCTCATGGGCAACATGCTGCTCCACCAGCCATAAGCCGCCCGCATGTTCCGCCAAAATGTAAGTATCGAGAACCTGCGCGATCGCCTTTAACGATGAATTTGGCTGATTGAAGTTTTCATGCTTAGCAGGAATTAGATAAGAAGTTTTGCGCTCAGCAGTTTTTAGTAGATCATTAGTAGCGCTCATATAATTAATTTGAGAATTTGCTTCAGAAACTTTGAGAGATTCCGTAATGCAATCTTTTAACTGAGTTTGGATATCTCCTAAATTTTGAATATATGCCTCAGCTTTGGCGGGATGACGATTCCAGTCGATGCGATCGCATGGCAAGTTTAAATTAACAATGCATACAGGAAAACGATTGCGTGGTAAGGTTCGCTCTAAACTAGAGAGAATAGTCTGCTCTAATTCAGGGAAATTAATTACACGCCCATTGAGAATGATTTTTACCCAATCAGGACGACGACGAGATAGGCGATCGGGTAATCCGAGGGTAATGGAGATTCCCTCACCCCCAGCCCCTCTCCCAGTGGGGGAGAGGGGAGCAAGACTCTTGCTCCTCTTCTCCCCTAGTGGGAGAAGGGGTTGGGGGATGAGGGCAAACTCTCTAAATACCAAATCATAGGGCTGAATCGAACTGATGATTTGCGGCAAAATTTCGCTAGCCGTTTCTCCTGCCCAAATTGTGAGCCATTCTTTCCCATCGAGATTAACTTGCCAGTTAACTTGTGGATTGGCGATCGCCATTTGCTGAATTTGTAATTGTACTTTGCGAACTTGCTGCGAATTGCTGGGCAGAGATTGTAAGCGATTGGGATAGCGAGAAAAGAGATTATGAACGGTGACGACTGTGCCTGCGGCGATCGCCACCACTTTGGGGCTAGTTTGCAAATTACCATGCTGATCATAATTAGCTTGATAGCCCACTGGTTCTAGAATAGGACGACTGCAAATATTCAGATCGGCAAGTTGGGCAAGACTATAGAGAGCTTCACCGCGAAATCCTAAACTGTTAATCTGTTGTAAGTCTTCAGCATTATTGATTTTGCTAGTTGTATGCGGTGTCGCCGCCTGTGACAAATCAGCGATCGCCATGCCACAGCCATTGTCACTCACCTGTACCGAGAGAGAATCTGTCCATATCGAAATTACGATTCTTGTCGCTTGGGCATCGATCGCATTCTCAGCAAGTTCTCTTACCACCGCTGCCAGTGAATCAATCACTTCACCAGCAGCGATTAGATGCACAACTTCTATAGGTAGCGTATGAATGTTTTGCATTGCTTACCCTAAGCGCTGCTTCAGCCAAAATTGTAAGGTGGGCAGCGCAATTCGATATCCATATTTTGCACCATACACTAGTCCTTTTTGTTCCAAACTGTCCAATGCTCCTTGAAGGCTGCCACCTTTAGAAAGTTGATGTTTTTGAATATATTCACGACTATGGGGGCTAACTGTGGGATCGATCGCGAGGCTTTCTAATACTCTTACTTGAGTTGGCGGTAAGAGCATGATTAAAGACTCAAAGGTAGGAGCAAGATCTTCGATTAGAGCCAACATATTCTCATGGACATGATGCGGTTGAATTAGAAATTCAGATTGAGAATTTATTTGGGTGAGATAGTCGAGCCAGATGCGTCTAGTCAAGGCGATCGCATCACTCATATTCCCTTGAATGTATTCTGTAAATAGCTTTAATACATGGGTGTGGGGATCGAACTTCAATCCTTTTGCTTGCATTGTTGGTTCTAGCCATTGGCAAAGTTCGTCATTGCTAAGAGGTGGAAGTTCGACCACATTTAAACTTAACTTATGCATCCAAGGTTCAGGGACTGTAGCAATCAAGATGTAACTTACCCGACTCTGAAGTTGAATTTCGCGGCGCAAATATTCTTCCCATTCACCTTTACGATCCCATGAACGGATATGCGTGAAGTTATGCAATACGATCGCTACTCGGCAATCCAGCCATTCTGCCATCTGCTGCGGCAAGCTCAGCAAATTCTTAAATAAATTCCAGATTCCTGTTGAGGAAAGCTTCCAACTCATCCGAGGTTTAGACTGTTCTGTTAGTTCAAACGTAATCGGCTCATCCTTGAGTAAACTTTGCAGCTTGAGCAGTTCTTCGGGATGATCAAAGGTATTAAGCAAACTTTCGGCTAGTAGTTTTAAAAAGCGATCGCCATCAGTTGCTCGTAAACAATCTAAAGTAATCACTCTTGCACCAGCTTTTTGAGCAGCCCATTTGACTAAAGTTCTGCGTCCACTTCCAGCCACGCCTGCGATCAGCAAATCGCCATCTTCTAACAAAATTTGACTAATTTGCTCTAATTCTGTTTGTCTGCCCACCAATTTCTTGGGCAAAAATGGATTGTTAATCATCACGCAATTGTATCGCAATTCTTCCTTACGCTAATTCTCACTGGCTTGTCTTTGGCAATTTTCATTATAAAAGCTGGGTTTTTGAAAGCCCACCTAATGCTGACTTTCAAAAACCCAGTATTGAGGTTTTCACCGCTGATGGGGGTGAAAACCTCAATACTGGGTTTACTTGCTTCAAGATTCTTTAAGGCGATAATTACTATTTTTTAGTACTATGGTGATAACCGTTTACCTAAAAATATCGATGGCACTTGAGACAAAAGATATTACTCCAGCCACTCCAGTAGCTCGTTGGCACACTTTCACTGCTGATGAATCTCTGGAATTACTCCAAAGTGATCCCGAGCAAGGTATCACTAGCCAAGAAGTTACAGCTAGATTCGAGCGCTATGGAGCCAATGAACTAGTTGAAAAAGCTGGTCGATCTTCGCTGCAAATTTTTATCGATCAGTTCACCAATATCATGCTGATTATGCTGATGGCAGTTGCTGTGGTCTCGGCTGTTCTAGATATTAGGGATAACGAATTTCCGAAGGATGCGATCGCGATTGCTTCGATTGTTTTGCTCAACGGCATCCTTGGCTATATGCAAGAGACTAACGCTGAAAAAGCACTGGCTGCTCTGAAGCGTATGTCTTCGCCCAAGGTGAGGGTGATTCGCAATGGTGAAGTCATCGAAATCAATGGCAAGGAACTTGTCCCCGGTGACATCATGCTTTTAGAAGCAGGGGTACAGATTGCTGCTGATGGAAGATTGCTTGATGAACAAAATTTACAAGTGCGGGAATCGGCTCTGACAGGGGAAGCTGAAGCCGTTAACAAAGAAGCAAAATTAGTTCTAGAAGAAGATGCGAGTTTAGGCGATCGCCTAAATTGCGTTTATCAGGGTACGGAGGTCGTGCAGGGACGCGCCAAGGTGCTAGTCACTAAAACAGGAATGCAGACTGAATTAGGGAAAATTGCGGCGCTAATTCAAGATGTGGAAAATGAAGATACGCCATTACAGCAACGGATGACCCAATTAGGGAATGTACTGGTAAGCGGTTCTCTAGCATTGGTGGCTCTAGTTGTCTTGGTGGGAATGCTGAATAAAGGCAACTTTGGTGACCTGCTTAAAACTTCACTGAGTATGGCAGTTGCTGTAGTGCCTGAAGGTTTACCTGCGGTAGTGACTGTCACCCTTGCATTGGGAACTCAACGCATGGTCAGAAGAAATGCCCTAATTCGCCGTTTACCAGCCGTTGAGACTCTCGGTTCTGTGACTACAATTTGTTCTGACAAGACAGGAACGCTCACCCAAAATAAAATGGTGGTGCAAGGGATTCGCACAGGGCTACATTCCCTGCAAGTTACAGGCGATGGATATGCCCCGACGGGGGAATTTAATGTATTAGGAAATTCATCTGAAGATTCTAATTTTGCGGTGAATAATATTCCTGAAGTTCAGCAGTTGTTGATGGCTTGCGTATTTTGTAACGATGCAATCTTGCAGCAAAAAAACGGTGAATGGATGATCATCGGTGACCCCACGGAAGGCGCTTTGCTAGTTCTGGCGAGCAAAGGTGGCTGTGAAGCGGCGGAATGGCAGCATCGGATGCCGCGTGTGTTTGAGGTTCCTTTCTCTTCTGAACGCAAGCGGATGAGTGTGCTAGTCCAAGGCGAGCATGGCGGTAATGTGCTTTTTTGCAAAGGTTCGCCAGAACTTACTTTAGAATGCTGCACCCATATTCAAATTGGGGATCAGATTCATGAGATCTCTGATCATCAACGGCAACATGTGCTTGCTCAAAATAACGAACTTGCTGGTCGTGGTTTGCGTGTTCTAGGTTTTGCTTATCGTAACCTCTCTGACTTGCCCGAAGATGGCATTACCGAAAAAGATGAAAGCAATTTAGTTTGGGTGGGCTTAGTGGGAATGTTCGATGCACCCCGTCCAGAAGTTCGCGAAGCCGTGAAGCTATGTCGTGAAGCAGGTATCCGTCCTGTGATGATCACTGGTGATCACCAACTCACTGCTAAGGCGATCGCTGTAGATTTAGGAATTGCTAGAGAAGGCGATCATGTTCTAAGTGGACGTGAACTAGAACGCATGACTGCTGAAGACTTAGATCGGGAAGTTAATCTGGTCAATGTCTATGCTCGTGTCTCTCCAGAACATAAACTGCGGATTGTACAAGCATTGCAAAGACAGCATCAATTTGTGGCGATGACTGGAGATGGTGTTAATGATGCCCCCGCACTCAAACAAGCCGATATCGGGATTGCGATGGGGATAACTGGTACTGATGTATCTAAAGAAGCCAGTGACATGATCTTGCTTGATGATAACTTTGCCACCATTGTCGCCGCCACTGAAGAAGGTCGCGTAGTTTATACGAATATTCGCCGCTTTATCAAATACATTCTTGGCAGCAACATCGGTGAAGTCATTACAATTGCGGCGGCTCCGATGCTGGGCTTAACAGTGCCTTTGATTCCTCTACAAATTTTATGGATGAATCTTGTCACCGATGGCTTGCCAGCGCTTGCCCTTGCTGTAGAGCCAGCTGAACCCAATGTTATGCAAAGACCTCCTGTTGATCCCCGTGAAAATATTTTTGCTAGAGGGATGGGAGCCTACATGGTCAGAATTGGGATTGTTTTAGCAATTATCACGATCGCTCTTATGGCTTGGGCCCATGGTTACACTACCACCCACTTTGATGAAATCTATGACAAAGAACGTTGGGCAACGATGGTATTTACGACCCTCTGTTTAGCGCAAATGGGTCACGCGATCGCGATTCGTTCCAACACCCAACTGACGATCGAACTCGATCCACGCACTAATCTTTATGTCTGGGGATCAGTGATTATGACTACGGTTTTACAATTAGTACTGATTTACGTGGAGCCGTTCCGTAATTTCTTCGGTACACATTTAATCACCCCAACAGAATTAGCAGTTTGCTTTGGTTTTAGCGCATTGATGTTTGTTTGGATAGAATTAGAGAAATTGGTAATTCGTTGGTGGATGTGGCAACGTAAAGCCTAAGCCCTAAAAATGATGAGGTAGCACTTCGTGCTACCTCATCATTTTTAGGATTTAGCGATATTCTGAGAACCTCAAATCTGATGGACAATCTTAAAAAGTATGTTAGGCTACAAATTTGGGTAGCGATTCAAGTGTATTAAAGTTCAAGAATCAGTGGAGGAGTTAATTTGAAAAAGGTTGAAGCAATCATTCGTCCATTCAAGCTTGACGAAGTCAAAATTGCTCTGGTAAATGCTGGCGTAGTCGGTATGACGGTATCAGAAGTACGTGGTTTTGGTCGTCAAAAAGGACAGACAGAGCGCTATCGCGGCTCTGAGTACACAGTTGAGTTTTTACAAAAGCTCAAAATCGAGATTGTCATCGAAGATGATCAAGTTGATATGGTGGTAGATAAAGTTATTACTGCCGCCCGTACTGGTGAAATTGGCGATGGTAAGATTTTCGTATCTCCCGTAGAGCGAATTATCCGAATTCGTACTGGTGAAAAAGATTTAGAAGCTGTCTAAGTTTTCTAAACACCATAATAACTAGCCATATTTAAGAGAGTCGGTACTTCGTGCCGACTCTCTTAATATTTTTATACCAATTCACAAGAGTGTGACGGCATTTTTGTGAATTAAAAACCAGACCCAGTAAGGGTTTTAAAAACAAAAACTGGCTTAGCCAGTTTTTGTTTTAGTACTATAGCTATAGCCACCTGTATCAGGACAAATCAAAACCCAAATAGTGTGAGGCGGCGCGAAGCGCCGCCTCACACTATTTGGGTTTTATGTCCTAACAAGAATTGCAACAGCTATAGAATGGTATTTCTTAGGATGCTAGCAAAATAGCTTCTAATATTTGGGCGATGATCGCTCCTAAAATAGCGACGGTTACATATTTGCCAATCATTGGGTTTTTGCCAAGGGAATCATCTTTTTTACATCCTGTGAGAAATAGGGACCATGCTTGTGTGGCATTAATAGTCTGGAATCGATTAAATCTAGAGGTGAATATTAAACGCATAGATTTTACCTAATCAGAATTTTGAAATTAGGATGAAAATCGCAACGTTTTACGCATCCTTGCTTGTGAACATAACACAAGAATCGTAACAAAAGTTAATCAAATAAAGTGTGACGCAAAGCGTCACACTTTATTTGCTGCTATAGCCCTGCATACCATTCGTAACCGAGATCTTCCCAATAGCCTCGTTTTTTGCCAAGACTACTCGTAAACTGAATTCTGGTTACCCATTTACTGAGCTTATAGCCAAGCTTGACAGGTGAGGCAAGACGCAATGGGGCACCATAGGCTGGTGTTAAAGGCTGTCCATTCTTTTGATAAGCCATTAAGGTTTGCGGATGCATCACTGAGTCAATATCCCAACTTTCGTAATAACCATCGGCTGAATAGAAATAGACATATTTGACTTGATCTGATGGCTTCGCGATCGCCATTAAATCTCGTAGTCTTACACCACCCCACTGCACGATCGCCGCCCACCCTTCAACGCACACATGTCGGATAACCATGCTCGTAAAGGGTATTTTTTGGAGATCTCCCATGCTTAGACTCAAGGGATTATTTACTTCACCATCAATCGTGAGGCGATAAGCCAGAGGATTAATTGCTGGTGTACCCCGAAAACTATTAATGATTAATTTATCTGGTTCGATCGCACTAATGGGAAACTCTGGTACTGGCTGTTGTGGTTGAAAGATCAGTGATTCAACCCGCTGATTTAATGGCTCCGATAAACCACCCACCAAACCTTCAGCAAGGCTACCAAACCCAATTGTCAGCAATCCTGCACCCGCGAGAGTCAAAAAGCGGCGGCGTGGGACTAAATCAGTCTCATCCAACTCAAGATCTGAGTTTGGTAGTTTTTGTTCAGGTTCTTGTGACATAACTTACTCCCAAAACATTGAATCTAGAAGGCGATCGCCACCCACTTTCCGCCCCAATTGGGAATGAATCCCACCTAAAATCAGGGTGATCGGGACTGCCATAAAGTGCGTAATTCGCAACGCATCCCAACCACCAAAACTATCTACGATCCAATAAAACTGGGCTGGCTTATACATCCCGATCCCCGTAAAAATCGATAACAATAAAATCGGAATTAGCAATGTGTAAACAACTCTATGCCACGCATAGTTTTTGCGCTTGGTATTTTGGCTAACTACTAAGGCTTTAACATCTTTGGTACTGGCATATCGATGTCGCCACCGCTTGCTTAGCAAAACATAGACTCCATACCACAGCAGATTCAAAGCAAATATCCACATGGCGGCAAAGTGCCAATGCCTACCACCTGCTAACCATCCCCCTAGCCCTAAAATTGCGGGAATGTGAAAACCACCTCGTCCACCAAATACAGGATTAGCGTTATAAATCTGTAAGCCACTGGTGATCATTAAAAATAAACTGACCAGACTTACCCAATGAAAAACTTTAGCAAGTAAATCCTGTTTGGGCTTGAGTTTCTGCTCTTGAGTTGGCGATCGCATGACCATTCCTATAGAGGTTTGCTTAGATTTTAGTCCAACTTCTCACAGCCTCAAACAACAAAAAAAGAGGTGACGCAAAGCGTCACCTCTTTTTTTGTTTAAATACTACTGAGGCTTCTTAGTTTCGTCAGCAGGCTTAGCCGTTGGGTCAGCGGGCTTAGCAGCGTCTGGCTTAGCCATTGCGTCAGCAGGCTTAGCATCTTTAGCAGCAGCGTCTGGCTTAGCTGTTGCATCAGCAGGCTTGGCATCAGTTGCAGCCTTGTCCTTAGTAGCAGCATCAGGCTTAGCCATTGCGTCAGCAGGCTTAGCATCTTTAGCAGCAGCATCAGGCTTAGTTGCATCAGCAGGCTTAGCGTCCTTAGAAGCATCTGGCTTAGCATCAGTTGTAGCTTTGTCCTTAGCAGCATCGGTAGCAGCAGGAGCGGATGTAGCGGCTGGAGTAGAAGTAGGAGTTGTAGGGGTTTCTGTAGCGCAAGAAACTAATCCAGCAGATAGGCTAAGGCTAGCAATGATCAAAAGAGCTTTGAGATTCATAGTTGTTGGATTTTGTCTTTTTGGTAAAGGTTTTGGTTATTTTTTGAGTGAGTAACTATCCGTGATTTTGTGGAGGAGCTTGCGTATAATTACTCACTGCGTCAATTCTAGGTTAAGTGATGGTTAATTAATAGCTTAATTTTTGTAAATTTGTGATTTTTATAACTGATTTACGTGACGAACTATGCAAAAGCCTGACAGGGTAAGGAAATGCTTAAAAACATACCTATAAGAATTTTTGAACTATTAGTCCAAGGAGATCGCCTATCTAGTGCTGATCATGATTTATTGCTGAATGAATCAAGAAAAAATAATTGCTTTGATCGGTTAACTCTTGATGATCATGAGTTAAATCTAAATTTAGAAGTAGTTCACGAAATAGTTGATCAGCGATCGCAACTTTTACGATTAGTTTATCCAAAAATTTTAGAAACTTTAGTGCTGCACAATGTCCAAATCGATCCCTCATCGGCAACTCTGCCACTGCTATGGCATTATTGGCTGCCCCTCGCTCAAAGCCTAGCCCATCAGCATCAAAAAATCGCTAGACCCTTTATTCAAGGATTACTGGGTGGTCAAGGTACTGGCAAAACCACATTGGGTATAGTGCTAAATATTTTGCTGCAATATCTCGGCAAAACATTTTTAAGTATTTCCCTTGATGACTTGTATAAGACTTATGTAGATCGCCAAAAAATACGCGATCGCTGCCCCGATCTTATTTGGCGGGGACCACCTAGCACCCACGATATTGATTTGGGCATTCAAGTTTTGCAGCAATTGCGCGATCGCCATCCAGATCATCCTCAGCCGATCGCCATTCCCCGCTTTGATAAATCTCTACACAATGGTGCAGGCGATCGCATTGAGCCAGAAATTACATGTGGTGCGGATATTGTTTTGTTTGAAGGTTGGTTTGTAGGAATGCGCCCCTTACCAATTTCGGCTTTTCGTAATTTTGTCCCACCAATTTTGTCAGAAAGCGATCGCGAATTTGCCCTCGAATGTAACGCTAATCTCTACAACTATCTTCCACTCTGGGAATATCTTGATAGCTTGATTGTGCTTGTGCCTGAAGATTACCAATACAGTCTCCAATGGCGGATTGAAGCTGAACGTAAACTCGTAAATTCGGGTAAAACAGGTATGAGTGACGAAGAAATCACCCAATTTGTTGAATATTTCTGGAAAGCGCTACATCCTGAACTGTTTATGCCCCGCATGATTGATCGGGATTACCCTACCGCATGTGCTGATCTGGTGGTCGAAATATCGCGATCTCATTTACCAACAAAGATTTATAGCTAAAAAACCATTGATAGAGTTGCGGCGCGAAGCGCCGCAACTCTATCAATGGTTTTTTACGAAGTGCTGTCCTTGCTTTTTGGGTTTTATCGCAATCAATCGGAAGGAATAGTTTATTATGATGTTACAAATAAAATAACTCGACTGATTTAACGATTCTGAAAACAGTATTTGCTCACATTACTTTAAGTATTTGAGTAGTTACCTAAGTCAGGATCAATTATCATAAATTAAAATTAAGAATCGTTAAGATCTTACTCACTACATAGATTAAGGAACATTTGCAATGGGATTACCCTGGTATCGAGTGCATACAGTTCTCCTGAACGATCCAGGAAGACTGATTGCCACGCACCTGATGCACACTGCTCTCGTAGCAGGGTGGGCAGGCTCGATGGCACTTTATGAGCTAGCAATTTTTGACCCTAGTGACCCCGTCCTCAACCCCATGTGGCGGCAAGGTATGTTCGTAATGCCTTTCATGACCCGTCTTGGTATTACCAATTCTTGGAGTGGCTGGACAATTACTGGCGAACAAGTTGCTGACCCCGGTTTTTGGTCTTTTGAAGGTGTCGCACTCGCACACATCGTACTTTCTGGTTTACTCTTCCTTGCTGCGATTTGGCACTGGGTTAACTGGGATTTGGAACTATTTAGAGATCCTCGCACAGGTGAGCCTGCTCTAGACTTGCCTAAGATGTTCGGCATTCACCTATTTTTATCTGGTTTACTTTGTTTTGGCTTTGGTGCATTTCACCAAACAGGGCTTTTTGGTCCTGGCATGTGGATCTCTGATGCCTATGGATTGACTGGACATGTTGGGCCAGTCGCACCTGAATGGGGACCCAATGGATTTAACCCCTTCAATGCTGGTGGTATTGTGGCTCACCACATTGCTGCTGGTATTGTTGGCATCATCGCTGGTCTATTCCACCTGACTGTGCGTCCACCAGAGCGTTTGTACAAAGCCCTGCGGATGGGGAACATCGAAACTGTACTATCCAGCAGTATTGCGGCTGTATTTTTTGCGGCTTTCGTTGTCGCTGGAACCATGTGGTACGGCTCGGCAGCAACTCCCATCGAATTGTTTGGCCCTACCCGCTATCAGTGGGATACAAACTCTTTCCAACAAGAAATTTCTCGTCGTGTTCAAGCAGGTGTTAATGCTGGCTTGAGTGCTGAAGAAGCTTGGTCGAAAATTCCTGACAAACTTGCTTTCTACGATTACGTTGGTAACAGCCCTGCTAAGGGTGGTTTGTTCCGCGTCGGTCCGATGAACAATGGCGATGGTATTGCTCAAGGTTGGCAAGGACATCCAATTTTCAAGGATGGTGAAGGTCGTGAACTTAGTGTTCGCCGTTTGCCTAACTTCTTTGAAACTTTCCCTGTCGTTTTACAAGACCAAGATGGTGTTGTTCGTGCTGACATTCCTTTCCGTCGTGCTGAATCTAAGTACAGTGTTGAGCAAACTGGCGTAACTGTATCTTTTGTTGGCGGTGAGTTAAATGGTAAATCTTTTACCGATGCTCCCAACGTTAAGAAGTACGCTCGTCAAGCTCAGCTAGGCGAAATCTTTGAATTCGATCAAGAAAAGAATCACTCTGACGGTGTGTTCCGTACTAGCCCTCGTGGTTGGTTTACCTTTGGACATGCAGTATTTGCTCTGTTCTTCTTCTTCGGTCATATTTGGCATGGCGCTCGTACCTTGTTCCGCGATGTGTTTGCTGGGGTTGACCCAGAACTCAGCGAAGAGCAAGTTGAATGGGGTGCTTTCCAAAAAGTTGGCGACAAAACTACTCGCGCTGTTGAGGCATAGTATCTAATGGAAGCTCTCACTTACACTTTTATTTTCGCTTGTTTGATTGGTTTGTTCTTCTTTGCAATCTTCTTCCGTGAACCTCCTAAGGTCATCTCTAACTCTAAAGATAAGAAGTAAATAAAAAAGCCCGCCTAGGCGGGCTTTTTTATTTAGAAGCAAGCAGTAGCCCTGCACTCAAGTGCGGGCTAAAAGCTCAAGTCCTATCTATAAACGAAAATTTTACCTATGGAAGGTCAACACCCAAAACTCATCATATTTTCCCAGCATGGTATGAGTGACGGTAATTATTCTATGGAGACTTTAGCCAAGAAAGTTGCTCCCCCAGACTCTAAAATCATTGCCCCTTATCTAGGCTCTTTGCCATCCTTTGTACCAGATAGATTTAGGTTCTCGATTGAAACGCATTTTGCGATCGCACCGCTTATTCAAAAAGTAGCTAAATCTGCCGAGCAAACATTTCAAGATTATCCAGATATACCTGCTCGGATTATTGCTACATCACTCGGTGGAGTCATTTGGGTAGAAGTCTTATCTCGCCATCCTGAATGGTGGAATCGTATTGAATCTTTAATCCTTTTAGGCTCTCCCATTGGTGGCGCAGATGTTGCCAAAATTATGAGTGCTTGGGGAGTTTGTATTGGCATGGCTAAACATCTGAGTGACGATAGACGATACTTAGCCGAAAAAATTACGGCGGTAATTCCGACATTAGTTGTCGCAGGGCATATTATCGGCGGCTGGGATCTAATGGTTACGGTTGAGTCTACTAAGATCAAATACGCTCATTTTGTTTGCTTGAATGGAGTAAATCACTCCGATCTGCGGACTCATCCTAGAGTGGTTCAAGCAATTCAAGAATTTTGGGCAAAGCCTCAAAACCCTCTGCAAATCTGAACTTTAGAACTATGCCAACGGATTATCAAGAAATGAGATCCCAAGATAGCCTTGAGATAAGGTAAATTGCTAATAGTTCTCAAAATTAATCTGTATGTCTTATTACATTTCACCGCGCTTTTTGGATAAATTGGCTGTACATCTTGCCAAGAATTTTATGAAGTTGCCAAATGTGAATGTGCCGCTAATTTTAGGTATTCACGGGGGCAAAGGTGAAGGTAAGTCATTTCAATGTGAGTTAGCTTTTCAGAAACTGGGGATTGATCCGATCAGGATGTCGGGTGGTGAGTTGGAAAGCCCTGATGCTGGTGATCCTGCACGATTGATTAGGATGCGCTATCGTGAGGCTTCCGAGTTAGTGAAGGTGCGGGGCAAGATGTGTGCTCTCCTGATTAATGACTTAGATGCGGGGGCAGGACGAGTTGATAGCACTACGCAATATACGGTGAATACGCAGTTGGTCAACGCCACGTTGATGAATATTGCTGATAACCCTACGAATGTGCAGCTTCCGGGGAGCTATGACAGCAATCCGATCAGGCGCGTACCGATTATTGTGACGGGGAATGATTTTTCGACTTTGTATGCGCCGTTGGTACGTGATGGGCGCATGGAGAAGTTTTATTGGCAACCCGATCGCAATGATCGCATTGGTATTGTCAGTGGTATTTTTGCGCCCGACAATATTCCGCAGTGGGAAATTGAAAGACTTGTGGATATGTATCCCGATCGCTCGATTGATTTCTTTGGTTCTCTGAGATCGAGTTTGTATGACGAGCAAGTGCGGAAGTTTGTCTATGAAATTGGTTTAGATCGTTTGTCATTACGGTTGGTGAATAGCACTGATGCTTTACCTGAATTTCGTCCACCGAGTTTTGATTTGAGAACTTTGAAAGAGGCAGGCGATCGCTTGTTAGCCGAAGGCGATCGGGTCAGTCAGCGCAATCTTATTCAAGAATATATGCCCGTAGGAAATGTGCATTAAGTAGACATAATTAAAACCCAAAAAACTGTGGTACACGCGCAGCGTGCGCCACAGTTTTTTGGGTTTTATCTTTAATTGTTGATTTGGGCAATTATTTAAGTTTAGGTAGATACAATAGATTTACTCACAATTCAAGAGCAAGGATGGAAAGCTATGACCGTCACCACTGCGAAAAAAATGACATTTGAGGAATATCTAACCTATGAAGATGGCAGCGATCTCCGTTATGAATTTAACGATGGAGAATTGGTTGAAATGACTCCAACAACGGTATTTCATAATGATTTGATGATGTTTTTTGCATTCTTTTTGCAATCAGAAATAAATCACTCCAATCATCCATACTGTGTTCGTGTCAATAGTACTCAAATATTCACTGGTAAAAGAACTCGTCGTCCTGATGTTTTAGTGATGACGCTTGCTCAGAAGAAAAGCTTAGGAAATCAGCCAGATATTTTGCATGAGCCATGTTTGTTGGTAATTGAGATTGTTAGCCCAACTTGTCGCTCAGTGGATACGGTCGAGAAGCGGAAGGAATATGCTCAATTTGGGATTCCTGAATATTGGATTGTTGATTTTTTGATGGGAACGTTTTCGGTTTTAAGTTTGGTAAATGGAAGTTATATTGAGAAAGTATATAGAGAAGCCGATCTCATTGCCTCTGATATTTTTCCCAGCTTTTCTCTATCGATGAATCAAGTAATGGCAAGCATTTAAACCGTAACTTTAATATAACTTTACCGCTTTTGGGATTTACGCTTAATATTTTAGATGTTTGTCGCTGCTTTGATTTCGGGCAAATGTTTTATTTAAATGTATTACCCAGCCACTAGATTTTTCTAATCAGGATTTACGCGATCACTCATTTTCATTAAGAAAATCGCCGCCGCAATTCTCAGTATTTGGCAAGCGTAATAGCGATCGCTTGTAAATTATCAATTTCTATTGGCAAACCTTGGTGCAGGACTGCGGAATAGATATTGAAAATCCCTTTGGCGATCGGCAACAGATTCTGGTCCATAGCCCCATAAACTCTTGTAATAAAAGAAAGAAACCCCTAAACCACGATTTCTGGCATTTACAGCTTGAGAATAAACCCTAGACATCGGCACATTACTATTGCGGAGTCCAGACAGAATGGCGATCGCTGTAGAAATTTTACCTTGTACTTCCACAATTTCAGGGCGACTAATTTGAGACAGAAAATCATCTAGATCATCGCGGTATACCTGCACCAATAATTCATCAACAAAGCCTTGACGCACCCAGCTTAGCCAGTCTTGTAACTGTTGCCTATAGGCGAAGTCATGATAATTGGGAGATACTGAGAAAATTACATTGGGCTTTCTTTGCTTCACAGCTTTACTTAGTCTTGCCATAAAAGCCGTAATCTTGTTAGCTCGCCAGCGTACCCAATCAGGATTATTGACATCGGTAGGAGCTTCTTTTTTAGTTTCTTGACGATAAAGATTGAGCGTATAGCGATCGTAGCCAAAGGTTTTGGGAAGACTAGTGTGATCGTCAAACTGGATACCGTCTAAATCATATTTAGAGACAGCTTCCAATATAAGGTCAGTCAAAAACTGCTGCACTTCAGGATGAAAAGGATTGAGCCAAGCAACTTCACCTGCGGCCGTGATGGAAGTTTTATCGCCATTGCGTTGTTGGGTGAGCCAATCAGGATGGGCGATCGCCAGCTCTGACATTTGGGGAGCCATGAATCCAAACTCATACCAAGGCATCACCAACAAATTATTTTGATGCCCCTGAGCGATGATGTCTTCAACAATATCCTGTCCTTCAGAACCGCGATAGACAAAGGGCTGAATTCCTGCCTCTTGGGCAACAGCACTGGGATACATCACATAGCCTGAATTCCAGACAACGGGATAGATGGTGTTGAAATTGAGTTGCTTGAGTTGCTTGAGAGCTTCACTAAGCTGTTGGCGATCTCTAAGTACTGAGAAGTCGTTACTGGTTAGCCATACGCCCCGAATCTCTTGACGCTTGTCTACAGGCTGATTGATAGGTGGACTTGGTGGAATGATGGGTTGGTTTAACTGCGAAATTTGTGGTTGAATTTGGGCGATCGCTTGATCATTCAACAAAAATGCAGGAATAAGACTATGTAGAAGTATTGTGGTTGCAAAAGTTACGACAAAAAGAAATGACAAAAAACGTTTGCGCGATCGCAACATTTGCCTAAAGCTATGTCTAAGATTATGCCTAAAATTATTTTCTTGCCAATTTTGAGGCATAAAACTTGGTATGAGTTGCATGAGTCGCATAAGTATCGATAATTAAACTAAGTAAAAATACTGATCGCAATTCTCATTGTAAGTCTAGTTTTGGCGATGCTGGTCATGAGCAAGACGCAGTAAAACTAGATTTAGTTTCTAAGTAGCTAGGCTAAATATAGAATGCTAAAACCTGTGATGCAGTCTGCGCGTGCGCTACAGGTTTTGATTCTAGTTTTATATTTAAGCTATATGCTTGTGCTGAGAATTAAGGTAGCCTTAAAAAGCTATTTTGAGTTTGTTACAGATCTTGCTGGAAAGACAAGCGTATTTTTGCCGAATCAAATTAATATAACGTTTTGTAAGCTAATTATGAGGTTTGCAATGCCATAGGTGTTGTAAACCAAATTACCGTATGAGGAGTGCGCTGTAATGCTCAAGCAAAACCATCGAGCATGGGTGGAAGTCGATCTCTCAGCAATTAAGCATAATGTGCATCAATTAAAGTCTCTGCTAACTTCGCCTACTGAGTTAATGGCGATCGTCAAAGCTGATGCCTACGGACATGGGGCGATTGATGTCAGTCAAACGGCGATCGAGGCGGGAGCGACTTGGTTAGGAGTTGCCACAATTCCTGAAGGCATTCAGTTGCGTTGTGCGGGAATCACGGTTCCCATTCTGGTTTTAGGGGCAACGAATGGGGTTGATGAAATCAAGGCGATCGCTGAATATCGCTTACAACCAACGATTTGCAATCCTAAGCAAGCGTTGATTTATCATGATGTTCTGTCGCAAATTGGCGAACAGGTTCCTGTCCATCTCAAAATTGATACAGGCATGTCGCGGCTGGGGGTGAATTGGCAAGAGGCGATCGCCTTTGTGCAACTGGTGCAGCATTTGCCAAATTTAGAAATTATGAGTGTGTATTCGCACTTCGCCACTGCCGACGATCGCGATCGCACTTTCATGCAATTGCAAACTCAAAGGTTTGAGCAAATAATTGCAGCACTTAAAGCTGAAGGGCTTTATCCGCCACGTATTCACATTTGTAATACAGCCGCGATGTTATGCGATCGCCAAATTCATTTCGATATTGTGCGAACAGGATTAGGGCTTTACGGGCTTTATCCTGCGCCCCATCTTAAAAATATTGTCGATCTTCGTCCTGCGCTCACGGTCAAAGCGCGGATTACTCAAGTCAAAGAAATCAAAGCAGGTACAAGTGTAAGCTATGGGCGATCGTTTATAGCGTCGCAGGATATGACGATGGCAACTGTGGCGATCGGCTATGCTGATGGCATTCCACGCGGTCTATCCAATCGCATTCGTGTATCCGTGAATGGTCAAAAAGTTTCTCAGATCGGCACAATTACGATGGATCAATGTGCGATCGATGTTACGCATGTCTCCAATGTTCATGTTGGTGATGTGGTGACCTTTCTAGGCGGAGCTTCAGAGAATACTGCTGATGATTGGGCTAATTTATTAGGCACAATTTCTTGGGAAGTTCTCTGCGGATTCAAGCATCGATTACCCAGAATTAATGTGGTAGGAGAAATTAGGAAGCCTGAAACATTGTCAGGAGCATCAAAAATTGGGCTTGAGTGAGCTAATCCTCCATTTGAGTTAGGGTTAAGTAGCTAGGCATAATTAATTACACTCCCAAACCCGTAAAGTTGCACCCCGCAGGGGCGCAACTTTACGGGTTTGAGTAATTTATTTGGCACAAGCACTTATCGTTCAATAATCTGAAATCTGGAGTTCTATCTGCACGATCTCAAGCATGTTGCTTCCATTTGTAGTTGTTACACATCGTCTGCCCAGCTACTTATAGCAAAGCAAGAGATAGCTAGGACAAATCAAAACCAAAAAGATGAGTGGCGGCGCTTCGCGCCGCCACTCATCTTTTTGGTTTTATGTCCTAAGCAAAACTTACATTGCTATATCTTAAATTTATACTTTAAAGTTTCTTGAAGTATCTGGCGACTGGTAACAGCTCGAAGCCAACCTTTTCATAGGTATGACGTGCTGGAGCATGACCAGGATCGCCTCCCGTCTCAACCATAGCAATAGACATCCCAGCGACTCTCATCCAATCAAGAGCGAATTCTATCAGAGCGCTACCAAGCCCCTGACTTTGAAAAACTGGATCGACTGCAACCATGTAGATTTCACCCATGCTGTCCTCTGAGTGTAGCTTCACAGCTACAAAGCCCACAGGCAAACCTGTCTCCTCGATCGCAACCCATACATTTGTATCTTCCGCAGCACACACATCCTCGACAGCTTTTTGCTGGCTCACTCGCCAATGGTCAGGATAGAATGCCTGATACACATCAGTACTCAGTGCTTTCTGAATCGAGTCAAAGACTGGAGTCCAAGCTCGAAGTGAAAGACCAATAACAGCATCAAGGTGATGTGGGTCGTATGGTTCAATTTGCATTTTGGTGTGACTGCTAGAACATGTCAAAGCATTCTAGATGACGAAACTCTTGAGTAATAGGATTAGAAGGAAAAACTCTGTCTAAATGTTACTATAAAGTGATTAGGCTGAAAGTCAAGAATCTTCATAACGAACCAATTACAAACTTTAGAAATGTGCGTTACATTTCATTAATGCACGCTATCGGCGATCGCACTTTTTCATGGGGCAGAGGCTTGAATAACTTTGTTTATCAATTCACCATAAGAAAACTCTATCTCATTTGATGCTTGTGCATACTGTTGAAGTGAGTTCAGAACCCATAAAATTCCCTGTATATCTGGATGTTTAGTTATCAGTTTGAATGTACCCATTGGAAGCTCTCTTGGCTCCTCGTCTGTCACCCCAGAAGTTACGACAACTCCTGGAACTGCACGTAGGATAATATACTTGCCAGCAACGTGGATTAGATTTGGTCGGCGCGTGATAGGGACACTTGGATTCTCAGCATAGTAGTCGTGAAGGTGTTGGAGAAGAGTCTCACCAGAAATTCCGTTGGAAGCATAGACTATTTTGTATGGCCATTCATCGTAGTTGAGCAATTCAATTCCAATTGACAGGCGACCTTCAAGAGATTCGGTGGGTGGGATTGACGCAATACCACTTAGTGCGTCAATCATTTCGGCTTTATTCAAGGTTGACTTGATAGAGACAACGCCAAGTGTACCTTCGACTGGAGAGAAGGATTTTCCTGATCCATCGCGATTGTGAAAATTGTAGCGAGGCGTAGTATCAGTTGTAATGATTACATCAAGTTGGCGCGATTCTGCGCCGCTCATGTCAAAGAGAAATCCACCTAGAAAGATATTACACTTTGAGGGGGCGTGAAGCTTGAGAAATTCGGTATAGATACGTTCGCGTGACATACCTAGGGGCTTGCGAAGAAATAAGATACCAAAGATTATAGAAATAGGGATATAAAATTCTTGTTTTCAATTTATATAGGACTAAGAGAGTGATTTTCAGCGATGAAATCAAAGCCACAGTTAAAGATGCAGCGCAAAAACTA
>NZ_NDHW01000103.1 GCF_002251945.1 Pseudanabaena sp. SR411 | reverse complement strand
GCTTCGTTTTGGTTCATTTTTTTACTGTCTTTTTATTTCATATTTTACCATGCCTTACAGCGGGAAGGGAGTAGGACTAACTACCCAAGACTTTCAAGAACCGCATCAAATCATTCAACTTGGTTATCCACCTAATCGCATTGACTTAATCACCAGTCCAGATGGCATTGACTTCCAGACCTGTTATGAGTCGAAAATAGAAGTAATGCTTGACGATATAGCCGTTAAATTCATCGATCTTGATAATCTTAAAAGGAACAAACTAGCATCTGGCAGACTGCAAGACTTGGCAGATTTAGAAAATCTCTGCTAATCAGCAATGAATAGGCGATCGCCATTGACGTTTTCTCATTGGCATAAAATATTTGAGAAGATTTAAGAGTGATCGAGAAACAGGCGATCGCTTTTACTACCTGCGAGACTTATCGATCTGAATTGTTGATAGCAATAATTGATTCTATTTTCTTAAATGCTAAACTGTAAATACTTAAAATAACTCTAGCAATCACAATGAATACATCCAATGATCTATCTATTGTCGATAATCCCTCTGCGATACCAGTAACGGAAATACAGAATCAACTGAGTGAATCAATTAGACAGCTATCTCCAGAAAGATTAAAAGTAGTTGCCGATTTTGCAGCATTCTTAGCAAATGCTGAAAGCGAAGCAGCAACTCAAGAGCTATTATCAATCTCAGGACTATTAGAGCGCATCAAACAGAATCAAACAACACCTAAAAGCCAATATGTAAATTGGAGAACAGTGCGTTCTGATGTATGAAATTCTACTCCATCCTGATGCTCAGAAAGTTTATGCTAAAGCAGATAAAGCTTTAGCGAAAAAGATTGCTAAATGTTTACAACAATTAGAACAAGATCCGCGATCGCACCCTAACATCAAAGCGCTCAAGGGAGAATATTCAAATTTATATCGTTATCGCATTGGCGATTATAGGATTATTTATTCAGTCGAAGATGAAATAGTACAAGTGTTTGTTGTGGCGATCGCTCACCGCAGTAAGGCTTATGAAATATAAGGTGTCGTTACCTGATTAAGGGAATGAATAGGCGATCGCCATTGACGTTTTCTCATTAGCCTAAGATATTTGGGAAGAGTTAAGGGTGATGGAGAAACAGGCGATCGCTTTTACTACTTGCATGATTTACCGATAGAAAAGGAGACATAACATGACACTAAAAGAACTACAATCACAACTACTATCCCTAACCCCCGAAGAAAAAACTCAAGCAATCCAAATCCTAGTCCAAAGCCTCAGCAACACATGGCAAGGCATCGAAAAAAATCCTAGAGTCATGGGCGGCGATGCCTGCATTCGACAAACCCGCATACCCGTATGGCTACTAGTGAGCCTCCAACGTCAAGGCGCAAGCGAAGCCTACATCCTCGAAGACTATCCCACCCTCTCTGCAACAGACCTAGTAAACGCATGGCGCTACGCCGAAACTCACATTGATGAGATAGAAGCAGCCATTCATAGACAAGAGGCAGCTTAAAATGGCACGTCTCTACACCGATGAGCAATTCCCCCGAATTGTCGTCAACCTGCTTCGTGAGTTAGGGCATGATATTTTGACAGTCCAAGAAGCAGGAAAAGCCAACCAAAGAATCCCCGATGAAGAAGTATTATCCTTTGCGATCGCTAACAACCGTGCTGTATTAACGATTAATCGAAGTGACTTTATTCGACTGCATAACCTAAAACCTATCCATGCAGGGATAATCGTTTGTACAGAAGACCTCAATAGACAAAGACTAGCTACCCAAATTCATGAAGCAACTACCAACACAGTAGCTCTAACCAACCAACTAATTCGCATAAATCGTCCTAGTAAATAGAGATTGCTTAACTATTGGCAGGATATTTGAGAAGAGTTAAGGGTGAGGGAGAAAAAGGCGATCGCTTTTACTAACTGCGAGACTTACAGCTCTAAAGCAACTTCACAGTAAGGAGAACAAACAATAAACAATGATCAAGAACAACTTTTCGAAAAGCGAGTAACTTACTCATTGGAACTAAACGGTAAATTCATTAAGAACCAAAGCGTGTAATTCAAACACCTGATAAAGACTATAGCTATGTATAGGCATGGAGGATTCAATATTTAATTTTTAAGAATCTCAACGTTTTGCAGCGATCGCCTTGTAATTAAGCTTTACTCAAGATATAGCAAATTTTTAAAGATCCAAGATTATGTTCCAACAAGTTTTATTAGCTGTCGATGGTTCGGGGCGATCGCGCGAAATGATGAATATGCTACTAGCCCTGCCTAGTATGCAAAATTTGCAAGTTAATGTACTGCATGTCATCCCCAATTCAACTAACTCGGAAGCGATTACGGAATATCGTCTTGCGGGTGAAAAGATCGTTGAAAGAGAAGTCAAAAGTTTGCGCTTGTCTTCAGGTAATACCACCGTATCCATGCTCAAGGAAGGTGAACCTAAAGATGTTGTCTGCAAAGTAGCCGAAGATCTTAAGCCCGACTTGATGATCATGGGATCTCGTGGTATGGGTCGCCTACAAGCAATCTTGGCAAACTCGGTCAGTCAGTATGTTTTCCAATTATCTGACGCGCCCATGTTGCTGATCAAGGATGACGTGTACATCAAAACCATTCGGAGTGTGATGGTTTCTGTAGATGGCTCAGCCTCAGCCAATAATTGCCTTGATCTTGCGATTAAACTAGTCAGTGGCGCAAAGGATGTCGAAATTTTCTTGGCAAGGGTGGTCAAGCGTAAAGAAGATGCCAATGCTAACACCGATCCCGTACTGGTGGAGACTGCCGCTAAACTGAAGCGGATGAATATCCCATCGCGCTCCTTCATAAGTTCTGGTGATGTGGGTAAAGAAATTTGTAAACTCGCCGATGAGTCTAATACTAGCCTGCTGATGATTGGTTCACCCGATCGCCGCCCCTCGATCGCCCGTAGTTTGCCTGACCTTGATCGCTTACTTGGTTCATCGGTATCTGACTATGTGCGTGTAAATGCCACTGTTCCCGTATTGCTAACCCGCACCATAGAAGCATAAACAATATTTACAGCGCTTTGCGCTCAAACCCAAACTAAGAAAAAATTTGAAAGCGTTGCGAAGCAACGCTTTCAAATTTTTTCTTGTGGTTCGTTTGATCGGTAATTGCTGTAAAACAAGCAAAATTTAAAACAAGCAAAAAATCTGGGCTTTAAAGCGCCTGTTTTAAATATTCTTAGAAGAGCAACGCTTAGCGTTGCTCTTCTTGTTTAAGTGCATAATTAAATTTGAGGGCATAATCGGAAACCGTGCTTTCAAATTTTACGTCCTAGCTACCTATGAAATCGCCACAAACACCATCACAGCAGCCAGCACAGCCTAAACCACCTAAATCCAAGTTGATGACCCAAATCAATCAGCTTACACAGGTGGTTAATGGGGTCTTAAAAATTAATCCCAAAGAGCGCGTCCCCAAACTAGAAGTACGCCGATCGCAAAAAGATAAGCCTGAAATTTATGAATTAGTGGGCGATCGCTACATATTAGGACGTAGTACGGGCAAATGCGATATTGTCGTGCAAACACCATTAGTAAGCCAAGTTCACGCCCAATTAGTTCGCGATCGCACCCAAAAGAAAGCCCAATTTATTCTCCAAGACCAAAACTCGACCAATGGCATTTACCGCCAAAAGCAACGCCTTAAGTCAGTGCCACTGCGTCACAAAATGACGATTACTTTAGGTCCTCCTGAACTTGCCGAAGCCGCCACAATTCGCTATCTTGATCCGCCACCTTGGTATATTCGCACGGTGCAATATACGGGAATCGGTATCGGCGCGATCGCAGGGATGCTGGTTTTAGCGATCGGCTATGAGCTTAGCCGTGTTCCCGATCTCAAGCCTTTACCCGTGACTCAACAGGGGCCCGTAGAAGTTTTTGCTGGCGACAGTATCAAGCGCCTTGATCCGACGGATATTGCTAATCATACGGAATATGCCAGTCTCGGTGAATTTGGGAAATTTATTCCGCAAGCGGTAATTGCCTCCGAAGATACTTCCTTCTATTGGAATGTTGGAGTCGATCCTGTGGGTGTGGCGCGGGCGATCGTCACCAATGTCCGTAGTCGGGGTGAGCGTTTAGAAGGGGCTAGCACCATTACCCAACAGTTAGCGAGAAACTTACTAGGCAAAACCTATGTGGGGACAGATGACTCCGCAGGGCGCAAATGGCGTGAGGCGGCGGCAGCAATTAAACTCACATTTACCTATAACAAAGAAGAAATTCTGCGCCTGTATCTCAATCGCGCCTATACGGGCTATGGCGTTTATGGATTTAAGGATGCCGCTAAACTTTATTTTGGCAAAGAAGCTTCCGAACTATCTCTCTCGGAAGCTGCAACCCTAGTCGGGCTATTACCTTCCCCAGAAACGATTAATCCTTTTAAAAACAAAAACTTAGCGATCGAATATCGCGATCGCATTCTCAATCGGATGGCGGAATTGGGGATGATTACCGATAAAGATGCTGAACGGGCAAGGCGATCGGTACTAATTCTCAATGAAGCAGCCAAAACTAAGCTGCAAGGCTCGGTTGCGCCTTATTACTACAGCTATGTGTTTGAAGAGTTACAAGATATCCTCGGCGATAACTTTGCGCGGGAAGGAAATCTAATCGTGGAGACAAATCTCGATCTCGCCATGCAAAAGGCTTCCGATGATGCTTTACGTGATGCTGTTGCTCGTGATGGTGGCAGTTACGGATTTAGCCAAGGAGCGATCGTTACCGTGAATAGTAGCGATGGTTCACTATTGACGATGACAGGTGGTGTTGACTATAAGACAAGCCAGTTTAACCGCGCTTCCCAAGCCCTACGCCAACCAGGTTCAACTTTTAAATTATTTAGCTATGCGGCGGCGATCGATCGCGGTATTTCTCCTAGCACTGCATTTTCCTGTAACGCCCTCTCAGGGATTGTCGGCTGTCACAATGGCGGTAGCGGTGCGATCGACATGTATCGCGGCTTTGCCCTATCAGAAAACGTGGTAGCGGTTAGGGTTGCTGATAGCGCAGGCTTGGATAATGTGGTGAAAATGGCAAAGAACTTAGGAATCACCGCCAAACTCGATGAATCGAGCAATATGGTTTTAGGGGGTAATGAAGTCAAAATTTTAGAGATGGCTGGAGCCTATGCCACCGTCGTCAACGAAGGTAAGTACATCAAACCCCATGCCATCAAACGTATTCTCGACAGTGCTGACTGCCAAAATCCTAAAGATCGCAGTACCTGTCGGGTCATTTTTGATGCGAATACCTTTGTAAAGCCACGTCAGGCGATCGATGCTGGTGTAGCTAGCACGATGGTGGATATGATGCGGGGAGTTGTCCAATTCGGTACGGGGCGATCAGCAGCGATTCCTCAAGGTACTGTAGTTGGCAAAACGGGAACCACTGACGAGGGGCGAGATCTTTGGTTCATTGGTGCTGTACCAAGGCGAAACTTAGTTACAGCCGTTTGGCTCGGTAATGATGAGGGAGTGACAAATGGCTCAAGTGCAGTTGCTGCACAGGTTTGGGGCGATTATATGCGGCAAGCTGTACGCTAAACCAGTAGAGATTATGCGAAGCATAATCTCTACTGGTTTAAAAACTTTTGCGAAACTTTTGTCAAAAGCGCTTGACGACTGCCATAGGTGCTGTAGTATTGATTCCGTCTTATGGATTGTGAAGAGGCGCTTCGCACCACTACAATCCTGATAGCAATCCTGAAAAAATTACGTCTTAATCTCAAGCGACATAGGAGCTACATCTGTGAATAAAGGTGAATTAGTAGATGCGATCGCCGAAAAGGTATCCGTATCCAAGAAAAATATTGAAGTGATCGTTACTGCTGCCCTCGAATCAATTGTTGATGCTGTGGCTGAAGGCGATCGCGTTACTTTAGTTGGCTTTGGTTCATTTGAGCCACGCGATCGCCAAGAGCGCGAAGGTCGCAACCCTCGTACTGGCGAAAAAATGGTGATTGCTGCTACCCGCGTTCCTGCTTTTTCGGCTGGTAAACAATTCAAAGAAAAAGTTGTTGAGTAATGCGATTTCACAAAATTCAAAAAAGGGGCTGCGCCCTTTTTTTGAATTATTTTTGCGTTCCCACCCCCCAAATAAAAAGCGGCGCTTAGCGCCGCCTTGGAAAATGTCTAACGCTAAAATCAAAAAAGGCTCGCAAAGCGAGCCTTTTTTGATTTTTCATCCTTCCCAGATTTTGGTTAGAACTGTTTGTGGAGAGATCGCATTGAGGGGCTGACCTGCGATCGCTTGCACATATTTGATGCGCTTTTCGGTGATCGGTAGTAATGAGCCAGCAGCCGTATTTGCTCCCAAAATGGCAACTAGAGCCGTGCCAACTGCAACTCCTAGTTGCATAGCATCACCTTCAGCACAAATAAATAGATTTGCGGAAGCAATAAAAGCGGTCAGCTTGCCGATATCAGTCGGACTACTAATTAAGAGATTAGGAACTTTAGCGGTTAGTTTTTTTAGTAAATCGGCATTATTAACGCTATCGATCGCCACAATTGGTAAGTTCGGTAGTTTTGCTTGCATATCAAGCGCGATCGTTGACCAACTCTCCGCAGGATAATTGGCATAAGCGCCACAATTCAGCAGGATAAAACCACTTTTTTGAAGACCAAGACGCTTTTGCTCGCTAGCTGCCCAATCCAAGTCATTTTTGGATAGAGTAACCTTAATGGGTGGACAGAGCTTCTGGATATTGATCGCCATTAGCAAGTTATGGTTTTGGACTGCGGCATATTCTTCAGGATCGGCAGTAATAATATCCGTTAGCAAAAAGTCACCCTGTCCCGCAAAAGATATTCGCTTGGGGATACCACTTAACCATAACAAGATATTAACTGAGAAACTAGGCTGAGTAATGATTGCAGCATCATATTCGCGATCGCGGATTGTCCCAAGCAAGTTACCAAAATCAGCCAAAGAGTTGCGATCTTTGAAATCAAACTTGAGGACTCGGTTCACAGATTGGCAAACGCGATAAGCTGCCATTGCGCGTGGCTCGACTACCACATCAATCTCGGCATTGGGATACTGTTGTTTGAGTGTATCCAGTGTCGGGAAAAATAGTAACTGATCGCCAGTTCCACCAGGAACCAAGGCCAGTATTCGCATCATATTTTATACATCTCTAGACGAAGACCGTAAGTAATATTACTTTGTTTTTGGGAGTTGAGACAGATAGCCTTAATACAAACCCTTAAGACATTGCTAAGTCATGCCTTTAGGGCTAGATCAAATCACCTAACAAACTCGATACTTCACCTTGCATATTGGTGCGATTGTCGTCGTAGAGCATGAGGGTATCCAGTTTTTTGTGTCGGGATAGTTTCTGAACTTTACGCACATTGCCATTAGTTGCATCAAGGGCTGCTGTAATTGCAGAATGGCGAATACGGTGGGGAGACATTTTTTTGGTAATGCCTGAGTCTCGCGCCAGTTGGTCAACAATTTGGTAAATCGCTGTGCCAGTCAGGCGATGCCCATGATTGACTGGATCGAGAGATTGAAATAAGGGGCGATCGCTATTTCTTGTCTTAAGTTGAGACAGCCAGTCTTGAATTGCGTTAGCCGTTCCCATGCTAAGACTAATGAGACTCTTTTGAGAGCCACGTCCCTTACCTAAAATTTGAAGCGATCGCGCTTCATAGTCAAAATCACCGATATTCGCACTAACGACTTCGTTACGACGCAGGGCATTGTCCCAAAGTAGTCGCAAAATCGCAAAATCACGTATGCCTTTGATAGTAGTTCTATCTATTTTTAAAAGCATTGTACGAATTCCATCGGGCTTAATCCCAGTCGTATCTCGATAGGTTTGAACAGTCTCGGTTTGGACATCATCGAGATTCCAATTACATTTCCCTAACTTGGCGGCGAAATTTACTAAGGATTTGAGAGCAGATAGACGACGGTTAATTGTCGATTCCTTTAAGCCTTGAGCTATTAAGTCGGATTTGTATCGCAACACGATCGCGATCGCTTCAAAGCGATTTAACTGCAAAAACTGGGCAATCACTGGCTCTGTCGGCTTTTGTCCATAGGCAGCAAGAAAAAAGTAACGCAAATCCTTCTCATAGGCGCGTCTAGTGTTAAGACTCCGTTTGTCGGCTAGGAGAGAAGTGAGAATGTCTGGATTAAATTCTGTCAGCGCATAAGGAACCTTGCTTATTTGAGTCTCACTAGTATCTAAATAAGTCCTATTTTGATTCTCATATTCTAATCTTGATACGCTACTTAGTCTCGACTGAGTCTCACATGTCGCAACTATAGTCTTATTGAGTGTCTCAATATCTTGATTTAAGGCATATTTTGCTTGACTAAATCTCAATTGTTCGGGGGCGATCGCCTCGCTAATACCTGCATTAGCTGCGGCACGTTTCACTATGCCATAGATGGCAGTTCCCGTCAGTCTATGACCATAACTCGCACGATCCAGAGATATAAATAGTGGTGCTTGAGTATCTTCCTCATTCTCAGCTTCAAGATGAATCAAATTCAGCCAGTCTTGTAATGCGTTGGCTGTGTCTAAACTGAGACTAATAATTTCCGACTGATTTTGTTGACCTTGACGTTTATAGCGCCGTTGCACCTGAAGCGATCGTCCCCGACAATTCAAATCGCCAATACTAATTGCCGCTACCTGCTGCCGCTTTAGCGAATTCTCGATTAGTAATTGCAATATTGCGTAGTCGCGTTGACCTGCTAATGTGTGGCGATCGCAAGCCATGAGAATTCGCTCTGCAAGGTCATTAGTCATTACGCATCATGATTTACTGCTAAGAACTTTGTAGGCGATCGCGATTAGAACTACACCGCCTAAAAAAGGTAGCCAATGGTAGCGAACATAATAGAACAAGCTATTAAAGAAGTAGCTAGCCTCACGGGATACCCACGCAGCGATCGCCAGCGCTCCAACAAACATCGCGAAATACATGGCAAATTTCAGCATTTGATTACCCCTAAAACGATTTTAATCCTATATTAGCTTTAGTTTGACAAGTATAGAAAAACGATGAAATCTCCCATCTCTCCATACCAGCCCGTTCTTTTGCGGCTATTGCATAGTGCGATCGCCATCTTAGTCTTTGCTGCCTTAATTACAGGCTTTATGGTCTATGACCGATACGACAAGCGGTTTGGGACTCTGAACTTACCGATAGTTCCCAATACCCAAGGGATTCACGGTACGATCGCTTTAACATTCTTAATTCTTTTACCAATTTTTGCCATATATTGCTTCCATCTAGGCTCACGACGCTTAGTTCAGGCTCAATCATTTAAACAGCTTACAGAAGTGGGTAAACCAGTTTGGTGGATATCGCTACAACGTCTCACCAATACCCTTATTCTTCTATCTGCTACCTTTGCGGTAACTACAGGTCGAATGATGCAAGAAGAATGGCTACCTAATGAAGAATTGAACCATGCTTGGTATATCGGACATTTAATTTCATGGGTATTAATGATTGTTGGTATAGCAATGCATCTACTGATGAGCGCTAAGGTAGGCGGATTGCCACTATTGTTATCTATCTACAATTGGAAAGTACGTGCTGAAGATATGCCAAAGTCTTGGTTTAAAGGATTTCAAATCAAACCTTCTAGCACGATTCTATTAATTTTTGAAATACTTGTCATCGGTGGTATTGCGATCGCCTTTGTTTTACCCGCATTCTCCCAAAAATAAAATAAAGTAGAGGAGGACGCAAAGCGTCCTCCTCTACTTTTATGTAAAAACATGAGAAAAAAAGACTTAACTTTACGCAGCGATCATAACTGGGAGTCAGAAGAAGGATACAAAATATTTGTTGCCGATCGCGGGGCAGTAAGGTTTGATTTTCCCAAGGATTGGATTGTTAAGTTTAAAGAAAAGTCCGTCAGTTTCCATGACTTTGAACCAACTGACGATACAGGCGCATTAGAAATGTCCTTTAATCGCCTGCCTCCTCACGATTGGAATACATTTCCCCTCAAAAAAGCCCTGCAACAAATCCTTGATGATGACGATCGCGAAATTCTTGCCAAAGGTAAAGTTACTAGCGCTAACCGAGATGGCATGAAACTCGTATGGACAGATCTGCGCTACATTGATGCAACCGAGAAGCGTGAAGCCACCTCTCGCATCCTGATTGGTATTGGTGGTAATGTCCAAGTCCTCTTCACCTTTGACTATTGGACAGAGGGCGAAGAACAGATGCGCCAAGTCTGGGAAGTAGTATTGCGATCTCTACGGCTTGGCTTATTTATTCCTGATCCCACTAGAGGACAGGTAGTTAATCCAAATTTAAACTAGAACCCCTAGAAAACAAATAGAGGTAGCTCTTGGAATAAATCTAGATATAGTGATGATTTTTTACCGATTACTTGGCGGTCTAATGGTGTATTGTTAATTCACTTAAAATGATGGAAGAGTAAAGGCTCACATAGTCTAGGCTCAGGTTTTAGGCTCAGACAGCCTCACTTTAAAACTCTTTAAAACTATATTTTTGCGGATATTCAAAGTAATGGGAAAAGTAATAGCAACAGTAAATATGAAGGGTGGGGTCGGTAAAACCACCTTAACTGTCAATATTGCCACCTGCTTGGCGAAAATCCACCGCAAAAAGGTTTTAGTCGTTGATTTAGATACCCAAATCAGCGCCACGCTCAGCATGATTTCACCAGCCGAGTTTGCTAAATGCCGCAAAGAAAATCGTACCTTGCGAAATCTAGTTAGTCAGGCGATCGCGCGTTACGGTGTCCAGATTAATGATCCAGAAGAAAGAGTTTACCAAATCAAAGATCTTGTAATTCCCCATGTCTGCAAAGTCCAAGGCTTAGATCTCTTAGTTGGTGATATTGATCTATACGATGAGTTTCTCGTATCAGAAATGCTTTATAACCGATCGCTCCTATACGAAGAAAAGCAAACCTTTCAGCAAACTTGGAGTAAGTTTGAGCAAACTTTAATTAAAGGAATCCTTGCTCCTGCTCTTAAAAGTTATGATTTCATCATTCTCGATTGTGCCCCTGGTTATAACTTAATTACGCGCAGTAGCATTGTGGCAAGTGATTTTTACCTAATGCCTGCAAGACCTGAGCCTCTGTCTGTAGTCGGTATTCAGCTATTAGAAAGACGTATTGAGCGACTACGTGAAGTCTATCGAGAAGACAATTCGGTTAATATTCAACTTTTGGGAATTGTGTTCAGCATGTCGGCTGGCTTTACATTGAGCAGATATTACCAAAAAGTAATGGATCGTGTAGCAGCAGACTTTAGCACCGCTAAGATTTTTAAAACTAAGATTCCCAATGATGTAAATATTGCTAAAGCCGTAGATAATTTCATCCCTGCATCTCTATCTAATCCCAACTCAGGTGGTGCGAAAGCTTTTGCTGAAGTAACTGTCGAGCTTTTGAAAAAGCTAGAAGTCTCTCTAGGAAAGAAAGAACAAACATCAAGATTGAGCTTAGTTGATTTAGAATAAAATAATTTGAATTAATTCATGTTTATACTATCTTTATGAATCTTAATTCAAACAACCCTAGAGTTTTAGGAAGACTTTTAGAAGAATTATCGTGGGTTGGTAATACAATTAAAGACTATCGGGAAGGAGGGCGTGGATTTGAGAACGTTCTTACTGCCGAAGTACTTCAGTCTCTTGATTTTCTTCCTCGGCAATCTTTCTTAGGTTCTGTAGTTGAAGTTTCGCAAGGTGCAATAGAAGCGCGTAAAAAACTACGAGAAGAAATCGAACAAGCAGAATTTACTCTTTTACCTGGAAATTTTTATCTTATCCCAAGTGCTAAACTACATCGAAATGGTCTAGCTGTTCAACCTGACGGGATTATTCAAACGCCAAGCAATTTTGTCGTGATTGAAGCTAAAAGAATTAAAAAAAGTTCATTTCAAAAAGAGCAATTAGCGCGAGAGTTTGTTTTAGTTATGAAAGAGGCATTGCTTAGGAATCGTCAGCCAATATTATGGCTTATTTTAGGTTCTGAGACTCCTGTATCGGTCTTGGGTCATGGGAAATTAACTCCTGTTGATGCAATTGAACTTCATCTTGAATCTGTACTACAACGTGCTGAAAATCACGATTTTAACAAGTCTGTACTTTTGGAGAAAGCTCATGAAGTAGTTTGCTGGACAACTTGGAAAACAATATCTAATGTAGTCTCAGAACAATTCCGCAGTCTTTATATTCCTGATGAATCAGTTAAAGCTTGTGTGCAACGACTCGTTAGCTCAATTGTTCAATCAATCGAGTGGCATTCATAGATAGTTTTTCGATAAAGCTTAGCTTCTCGACCAACAAATTTTGATATACATAACAGAATTAGGAGTTTGACTTATGCTGATTCAGAAGATTGTCCAAGAACTGCAAGATATACCAGAAGAGAAACTTGCCGAAATTTATGACCTAATTCATTACTTTCGACTTGGCTTAGGAAAAGAGCCTTTACAGCCTCGTACCCCTGGTTTACTGACAGGAAAACTTGGTGACGCTTTCTTTGAGCCATTGCCAGAAGAGGAACTTCAAGAATGGGAATGAGTTATCTAATTGACACCCATATTTTACTGTGGTGGATCTTTAACGATCCAAAACTAAATAACGAGTGTAGAGAAATCATTAGCAATCCAGACAATACGATTATCGTTAGCAGCGCATCTGCTTGGGAAATTGCGACCAAATACCGTATTGGCAAACTACCTGAAGCAAAACAAATTGTTGAGCAATATTCACAGATATTACGGCAAGCGAAATTTAGCGAACTGGAGATCGCTACAAATCACGCGCTTAGAGCAGGAAGTTTACCGATAGCCCACCGAGATCCATTTGATCGGATGATTATGGCTCAAGCTGAAATCGAAACCTTACCAGTGATCACCTATGATGCAGCTTTCCGAACTGGACTAATTCAAGTAATCCCTTACTAAGGTTATTTAATCAGACAATGAAAAATCTGCTTTTTAATCTAGGCTTAGCAACACTCTCTACCCATGAGTTGGATGCCGTTACTCAGGCAGAGTGGCATCTTCTCTATATTTTGAATAACCTGCCAGAAACAATCGCAGCAGACAGTTTTGTAGTTGCTCATGTTCCATTATTTACGATTATTTTTTGGTTGGGATTTAACGGGAATCCTAAAGTTAGGGAATGGGCAAGAATTATCTTTAGCTTGTTTTTGATTATTCATGCAGGATTACATAAAGCTCTCGAAAATCATCCCCTATATACTTTTAACTCACTGATTTCAAAATGTTTGATTTTTGGGGCAGGATTAATTGGTTTGATGTACTTAATTACTTTGACAGGAGAGAGATTTGCTTATTCGCCAAAAACTGAAACCCAAAACTCCGCTAATTAAAAAGATGCTACATCAGAAAGTAAATTACCATGACGATAACGCTCTCTGTAGGAGACTTTGCTAATCGTAAAAAGTCTAACATGAAGACTGACGAGGTGTTTTTTGTGTCAGGAATTTTGTGGCTAGATGAAAAGGAAGCAAGACTTTATAATTGGCAGGATGACCAATCTATAGCCATTGCTGATGATGAAGCCTATGTAAAAATGCGATCGCACTTCTCTGGTGATTATCTTGATGATGTATTATTACAAGCTTGGGTAAGCGATCGCGATGATTGGCTAGAAATTTATAATGTGTATTGGTTTGCTTGTAGAGATAGAAAACATCCTGTTAAATGGAGTGATGAGATTTCTGTAAGACCATTGCCAGCACAGTATGATTATTTTCGTTGATTTATCAACTCTTGGAACTATGACGTTAAAACTATGCACAATCATCTCCAGAAATTAGAAAGCGATCGCCCTCCTCTCCAAACCACTAAAGCTTGTCACCATTGTGAAGGTAAAGGCTATATATCAATTCGTGATTGCTCTGGTGAAATTCAACGTGAAGAAACCTGCTCATTTTGCAATGGTTCAGGCAAAATCGAAGTAGAGATGTGACTCTAAGCATAAAATACGCTTGTGTACTTATGGTGACTATGCCAACATCGAATAAGAAAAAGGTCAAGGCTTTGATTGGGTAAGACAATGAAACGCTCTTTGTTAATAACTGTTGCTGCGATCGCCTTATTAGGAATTGGTTGTGAGTCTCAAGTTATTCCAACTCCTAACGCTCCTGTAGCTAGTCCCACAGCAAGTAATGCTCCAAAGAATCAAGCGATCGCCAAAGTATCCTTGATTGAAGATAAGCCTGTATTTGTCACGCCTTATCAAAGTCCAAAATCCAAAGAAATTGATGCTCAAGTTGGAATGGATTTATATGTAGCTGATACAGTACGTACTGAGGCAAATGGTAAAACACAGGTTGAGTTTAATAATGGCATAGGTTTTCGGATTGGCGGCAATGCGGTTTTACAAATTCAACCTCAAAATCGATTACATCTTAAGTCAGGGAGAATGATTACTTGGGTTAAACCAGGGTTGAACGTGCCAACAGAGATCTATACCAATTATGCAACTGCCTCTATTCGAGGTACAACCGCCTTTGTGGAAATCCCAAAAGATATTAATCAAGGCATTCGATTTTTCTCTTGGGAAGGGACGGTGGTGGTTAAGCTGCCTAATCAGCCGAAAGAGATTGTTTTACTAACAGGTGAAGAAATAATTTTAAAGCCCAATTCTTCGACCCCTCCAGTTGTCAGACGGATGGATCTAAATGAGTGGAAAGAAATCTCTAAAACAAGTCAGTTGTTGAGAAGCTTTTCTTCTCCCTTACCTACCCAAAAGATTATTGATAACCTTGTTCCTGGACAGGCGAGCCTTGATCAAGCTCCTCCAGCTATACAACCTAATGTTAGGGATAGCCAAGAAAATCAAGATAATTTGGACAGACCCAAAGATGAAGATGATGCCGACAGTGATGATGATGATGACGAATAAATTGATCCTTCTTTAGGTTCATTGGTAATTGCTATAAGCAAATCTGTTAAACACTCTTAGGACATAAAACCCAAAAGATGAGTGGCGGTGCGAAGCGCCGCCACTCATCTTTTGGGTTTGTAAAACTTACATTGCTATATGGGCTTGGAATTTATCTCAAACTTGGACTAAGCTTACTAAATCTATAAGCTTGTGTAAATAACCATTATCGTAAGCGTAGTTACATAGCAAGGTTTTATATAAATTCGTAAGCTTGTATTTGTTTGCAGTGATAAGACAATGTCAATGTCTTATCACTGCAAATTTTGGGGACATCTATTTAGTCTACAACTGAGATAGAGAGTCTATTAATAGGTCTATTTGTAAGACTTAAAGTCTTAATATTAGGCAAAATTAGAGATCTCTAATTTTGCTATCTAATCAAATAAACGATATATCTGTCATATCCAAAGCTGAAGGAAATTCGTTAAGATAAATAGGAACTATTTGCAAGTAGAGTTAATGGATCGGCAACGTAGAAAAATATTAGAGTTAGGTCTGGGTGGGATGGGATTAATCGGAGGGGCGATCGCCTGTAGCCCGATCTCACTAAATCGCAATAACGAACCAGATAAATCTTCAAGCATTCCACCCAAACAGATTGTGATTCCTATGATGCAGCTTAGTGAGGCATCTCAACAAAGAGTCAAGAGCAGTGGACTTGATCCAATCGCTGCTTTACGAGAATTTGACTATGGAAAGGTTTCTCAAGAGAATGGACGCACGGTGCGCGAGTTTCAGCTAACGGCGAAATCGAAAACAGTAAAGTTAGATGCTGCCACTGACTTTATTACTTGGAATGTAAACGATCGCGTACCAGGTCCAACCTTAAGAGCAACTGAAGGCGATCGAGTGCGAATTGCTTTTGCAAATAAAGGGGGGCATTCCCATTCATTACACTTTCATGGTGAACATCCATCGGAAATGGATGGAGTTAAACCAATCCGCAACGGGGCAGCCACCATTTATGAATTTGATGCGATGCCATATGGAGTCCATCTCTATCATTGCCATATTGAACCAGTAACACGTCATATTGGCAAAGGCTTGTACGGAATGTTCATCATTGATCCACCAACGCCTCGACCACCTGCGGATGAAATTGTTTTAATCATGGCTGGATATGACACGAATGGAGATGAACGCAATGAAATGTACGCTTTTAATGGGTTGCCACACTTTTATATGCAGCAACCGATCGCAGTCCAACAAAATCAGCTATTGCGGTTATATATTCTTAATATGATTGAGTTTGACCCTGTGGCAACATTTCATGTCCATGCCAATATGTTTCAGGTTTATCGCACAGGGCGCACTATGACTCCTAGCGAAGAAACTGATGTAATTACAATGGGGACAGCAGAACGACATATTCTTGAGTTGACATATCGGTTTACAGGCAAATATATGTTTCATCCACACCAAGATGCGATCGCCGAAGCTGGGTGTATGGGGCTATTTGACGTAGTTGCTAGTTAAAGATAATCAGCACTTTTTATTTGCCAAAATACTTATTGGTACTTATTGATAATAATTAGCAAGTTTTGTGTTCTAATATTTGTAGATCCCTTATTGCAAATTAATAGCATTATCTAGTTTTTCGATTCTTCTTCTTCCCCATTTAGCTATCTCCATGTCTTATATTTTTTCTCTCGTTAAAAAGTTATTTCAAGCTGTAATTAAAACCAAAGCGTTTTTGCTACTGTTTTTACTCTCTGTAGTAGGTGCGATCGCGATTTCAGCCTGTACCAATGAACTAAAAGTAAGTAATCCTCCAACAACAAGTGCTCCTAGCACAACAGTTGAGACTAAGAAGGAGTCGGTCAAAGACTCAGCAATGGTTATGCCTAGCAGTAGTAAGGGCAAAATCAATATTAACGAAGCAATTTTGTCGGAGCTAGATAAGGTTGAAGCTAAATTGGGGATTGCTGGGTTGTCTAACAAAATTCAAGCAGCACGACCCTATACCAAGATTGAGGATCTTGTATCAAAAAAGGTGATTACCGCAGAGCAGTTTGAACAAGTTAAAGACATGGTTAGTATTGAAACTGTTGTCTTGACAGGTGAAGCCAAGGAAGTGGACTATTTGACAAAACTTGGCTTGATGAAAGGTCATATGATTGTTGCAAAAGAATTGCTTGATCTTCAGAAGCCAGACCAAGCTCTTCCTCACATCGAACATCCTGTCGAAGAAATTTATGCTGATGTCGAAGCTCAACTTCAAGAGCGCAATGTCAAAGAATTTAAGCAATCTTTGATCGATTTACAGCAGTTGGTAAAGTCTAAGCCCAACGATCCTACTCTTGCGGCTAAGTACAACGAGTCAATAGCTAGTATTGATCTGGCGATCGCCGCAATTCCAGAAGCTCAACGCCAATCACCTAAGCTTGCTCTGCAGGTGATTAACTCGATTCTCGATACCGCAGGGACTGAGTATATGGCAGCGATCGCCAATGACAAGATCAAAGAGATCATTGAATATCAAGATTCTCTCGGCTTCACGATCTATGTTGAGCAATTGTATAAGAGCATTGCCCCGACTATGGAAAAAGAACATCCCGATGCTCACAAGCAGTTCACCGCAAGTCTAGAAAAGCTAAAATCTGCTTATCCAAGTCCAATTGCCCCAGAAAAACCAGTTTTATCAGTTGCTGATATGTCAGCACTAATCAAAACAAATGAACAAACCTCTGCCAAAGTTTATGCAAAACAATAAATATTTGATGGCAGATATAGCTATAGACATCAATGTTAAGACAAAGCCAAAACCCAAAAGAGAGTTGCGGCGCGAAGCGCCGCAACTCTCTTTTGGGTCTTATGTCCTGACTTGGCTGGCTATAGCTATATATTGGTTCTATCGTCAAAATAAAACATAGAAACTGGTCAAACGGCTCAGCCGTTTGACCAGTTTCTATGTTTTTTATGTGAATACAAATTATTAAATATAATCCAAAAATTCTATGGACCTCAGTTTAACTCTTCCAACCTTTGTGATTACCTTGCGTGAGGGGGTTGAAGCTGCGTTAGTAATTGGCATTGTCATGGCATATCTCAAACGTGCCAAGCGATCGCATCTTAATCGATGGGTATTTACAGGTATCGGTGCTGGACTCATAATTAGCGGACTAGTTGGCATCTTATTTAATTGGTTTATGCAAAGTTTTGGTAGTAGTAATCCTTCTGTATCACCAATTTTTGAGCCATTACTCGAAGGTTTGTTTAGTGTTGCTGCGATCGTCATGTTGACTTGGATGTTGATCTGGATGACCAAACAAAGTCGGGCGCTTAAAGGAGAAATTGAAGGCTCGATATCCAATGTGTTAGGCAAAGGTCAAAAAGCTGGCTTAGGAATTTTTGGACTTGTCTTATTTGCAATTTTGCGTGAAGGTTTTGAAATCGTTTTATTTATTTCTGCAAAATTCCAAGAAGGATTAATGCCAGCGATCGGAGCCGTAAGTGGGATTGCTGCTGCTACGGCGATCGCTGTAGCTCTATTTAAATTTGGAATCAAGATTAATATTCGCGCCTTTTTTAAAATCATGGGATTTATGCTGCTATCGATTGTTTCAGGCTTAGTAATCTCTGCTCTGGCGCATTTTGACACTGCTTTACGAATTTTGTCCCAGAGCGATCGCAAGTCCGAATCAATTTGTTTGTTTTACGAGCATTTTGTCCGTGAGCATTCCTGTATTCTTGGCAATATGGTTTGGGATAGTAGCAAAGTTTTACCTGCCGAAAAATTTCCGGGCGTAATTCTTAGTTCTCTATTTGGCTACACTGACAAACTTTATCTGGTCCAAGCGATCGCCTATGTCATATTTTTTGCTGTTGTTGGCACAATTTATTATCGAAGTTTAGGCGATCGCCTAACAACAAAATAAAAAAATGGTTCTGCTTTGCAGAACTATTTTTTTATTCAACTATGAGGGGAAATGCCTACCGCTCTGCGGTGTGAGTAGATTCTAGTAAATGAATAACCCCGTCGCAGGTAGACGGGGTTATTCATTTTGTTTTGAAAGGTTAAATTTTAGCTATTGCTTCTCCAACCTAGACAAACCTATGATGAAATCTAGATGAACTCTAATTTGCGAGAAAATTTCCATGGCTAATATTCGTGAAGTAACAGGTGACCCAAATGAATTTTGGAGTGAGCTAAGCTGGGCTGATCTCACCAGTGATGAGCAAGCGGTCTGGACTCAATTAGGCTGGACTGAGGAAAGCTGGGATGAGGAGGAGGATTTTCCTGAATGGGATGACTTGTCTAGCGAAGATAAAAAACTGTGGGGTATCCTTGGTTGGAGTAAGGCTAGCTGGGAGGGAGAAGATGACATTCCTGAGTCAGCCGAAAAACTCTGGGAAGATCTGACCAGTGAAGAACAAGCAGCCGCTACAGAGCTTGGCTATACCCCAGAAAAATGGGATGACGAGGAAACCGAGTAAATCTTATAGCGCTTTGCGCTCAAAAATAAACAAGAGATTTTTTGAAAGTTTTGCTTTGCAGGACTTTCAAAAAATCTCTTGAGGTTCGTTTGATTGGTAATTGCTCAGCAAACTACAGTTAACAACTAGTTGCTGACTATGTTTTTTGGGTGATCGCTATAATTTTAAAATTTTGATCATAAATTTACCCATTTCGCGTTAGAATAGCAAAGCCCTTTGGGGGTATGGCGGAATGGTAGACGCTACGGACTTAAAATCCGTTGATCGTAAGGTCGTAAGGGTTCAAGTCCCTTTACCCCCACTTCATAGATATTTCGGAAAGTATTGCCAAGCAATACTTTCCGAAATATGGAATTCACAAAAAAGAGACTACTGTGCAAAGCACAGTAGTCTCTTTTTTGTGAATTAGTTACCATGCATCAATAATTTTCTGCATAGTTGGCTTTTTAATTACATCAACTTTACTCATTAAGTCTGATATAGATTGAAACTTTTGATCGGGTTGCTGCGATCTTTGTGTGTGAATTGGCTTAGCAAGATTACGTTTACTTGGTTTTAATTGAGATAGCTTACGTTCTAAGTCTGCAACATTCATTGTATTTAGATCATTGAGAACCTGTAAGCTCTTCGGATTATTTTCCTCGATATCTTTGTTTTTGCTAGTAGTAGAGCGTTCTGTTTTAGCTTTTGTTTTAGCTGGCTTCTCAGTTTTACTAGTTCTTTTCGATACTGATTCAGTAGGTAAATCAATAGGTTGTATCGGTTGTATCGGTTGTATCGGCGGCTCAGTATTTTTGTTATTGGTTAATAATAACGATCGCCTAAAATCTAGTAAATGCGTATCCAACTGCTGTGTCATTTGCGTAGCAAATGCTTGGAAACTAGAGCTTATACGTTCTTCGATAATGCGATCAATGGTAGTAGCAAGTTTTTTTTCTAAACGCTCAGCGATCGCCTGTTCAACTTTGGCTAAATCTAGTTCTCGATCATCTGATTTATTGGGCGGTGCAATATTCTCAGGTGCAGGTAAAGAGAGCGATCGCAAGAAGTTATATTGCTCAAGAATCGTTGACTCTAAATTTGGCGATACAACATAGGCGCGGATTGCTGTGAACTGCTCATCTATTTCCTGCGCTTTAATTGCTGCGTAATATTCAAAATGACCTTCCAAAACTTCAAAAGCGATCGGTGAAACTTTGCGGACAAGGATAGGACTAACCGTATCACCAGCTTTTAAAAATAAATTTGCAAGATTCTCAACTTGATGGGCTGGGAATTGAGAATTAGATATTGCTGGCGGAGTAATTGTATCGAGATCGATGGAAGAAGTTAATAGACTCATGCACTTAATCCTACTTTTTCAAGAACTTCATTAGCTAACTCTTCAAACTCAGCAGCAGATATCGAGTCGGGCTTAAAGTCAAAAATCGACTTAGGATCAGGAATTTGGCGATCGCCTTCAAATACAAAATTATCAATGGCTCTTGATAAATCTTCGCGTTGGAAGATTCTGGTCTCTAACACAGGGAAGCCATAGCGTTCTTCAACTACCTTTTCTTGTTTAGGCAAAGTTGCTTTGATGTAATTGGCATTAGTCAAGATTTTGGAAGGTAATACACCTAAAACCGCGATCGCAGGTTTATTGATGAAAGTCCGAAACTCATCAATTTCTTCGACAAAGTTTTTGACATTGCGTAAACCTTCATTAGCAAAAGGTTTGAGGTCGGAGGGGATGATCAAATAATCGCAGGCAATGAGTGCAATTTTGGCATAGAGATTTAGAGATGGCGGCGTATCGATCAGAACTACATCATAGTCATCTTTTACTAGTTCCAATTTCTTGACTAAATGGGTTTTAGAACTATCCTTATCAACTAATCTTGCCTCTTGCCAAATCAAATTAATATGCGCGGGAATGACATCGACTGGGGGATAAGTAAAGGTACTCTTGAGCGCAATTTCAGGGATATAGTTGGATTTGGGATAGAAGACAACATTGTAAATATTGCTATCCTTGAGCGTATCTTCTTCTTCAGTGTCAAACTTCATTAGCCCTGCGGCATAGGTAGTATTTGCCTGACTATCAAGATCAATAATGAGAACTTTTAAACCTTTACGACTAATCGCCGCAGCGAGATTAATGGTAGTTGTGGTTTTGCCGACACCACCTTTGTTGTGATAGATCGCGATCGTTTTCATGGTTCTTACTTTTGGTTTGGGAGTAACAATTGAAGTTTGGAAAGATTGTGGCGGCGTAATAACTGATTTAGCAATCGGTGGGCTAGATTTATCTGTGGAACCAGCATTTTTAGGTTTAATTTCAGCTAATTTGTCTCTGCCAATAATATCCTTGATTTTTTCGATATTGTCAGTAATTTCTGCCCCTTGACATTGAAAATTTAGCTTGACCTGATTGCCCACAAGCTCATAAATCCGAAAATCTTTACCATTGGTTAACACCCCATACACAACTCGTAAGCGCGTTAAATAACGACTCAACCGCCGCACATGGGAGTCAAGATTGTGTTTCGGGTGCTTCGCCTCATCACCACACAAACCTTGGGAGCAGAGTCAGTAATGCTCGGAAATACCTGAGAAGTCAAAGCTAAAAAATCTAAGCGAATGCTCCCTAACGCAACTTCCTGATGCCATTTACTCGCATCATAACCAAGTGTAGGCAAAAGATACTGGACAATTAATTTACTTTCAACTTCGCTCTCATTGCGACAAAGCTTTGGATTGAAACTCACAGCAGCGCCATAATCCCCAAAAAATTAGATTCTTATCAATTATATCTACTTGTAGTCCCCATTTCACTAAATGTTCGCCATCTCCCCCAGTAATTATCACCTTGCTATCGGGAAATTGCGATCGCCAATCATCGATATAAGCTTGTAAACCTGCTAAAAATATGTGAGCAATTCCCGCTTGTATTGAGCTAGGAGTATCCAAGCCCCACCGACTTGGCAAGGTTTCAGGAATATGTACATCGGACAAAGCTGCCGTATTTTGATACAAACTCAAAAACTGCGATCGCAATCCTGCCACAATTGCCCCACCGACCAAAGCCCGATCCGTATCAATTCCCGTTAAAGTAATTGCTGTCCCCGCATCAATCACTAACACAGGATAGCCATAGATTTCCCCTGCACCATACGCCGCCAAAGCGCGATCGCATCCCATCGTTGCGTACAAACCTCGCAAAGGCACATCAGCAGTTTTAATAATTTGGGTTTGCGGTAGATAATGCCAACTTGTTAGTAAATCAGGTACTACTGAGGCGATCGCAATATTTGCAAAATCCCGATTCGCAAGCCGCGCTTCTAAAATTGGTAATTGGTCATGAGTAAAAGCATATTCCTCAAGAATTTGGCGATCATTACCAAAAATAACCGCCTTAATTCTGGTGTTGCCTATGGCGATCGCTAGATGATTATTTAAATGATTAGTCATCCCAAAACTTAACACTCAACATCGCCTCAATGTCACGGCTAAACTGCCATTGCTCAGGGATTTGATAGCCTTTTTTCTCATACTCATCCTTTACTTTGAGCAAGGCAAGTCCCCAAGCCACATCAAATAATTCATCCCAAAACCTTTTTAGGCTTGGCATATCATTGAGTTCGACCCTAATTTCAGCACGTTGTTCTCTAATAGTCCTTTCCCACCCATTGAACTCTTGAGGTATATCAACATAGATCCGCTTGATTAGATGTTCCAGCAAAGTTTTTAGCCGATTTCTAACCTCCTTTTTTTCAGAACGCCCCAATGATTCGATCTCCTCTATCAAGTTTTCCAAGTCCACATGGTCAAAATCCCTAGCCTTGAGCTTGGCTACAGTTTCTTCAGTCCACAGCAAAAAGTCTGTCTCATATAGAGAGGCATTGAGAGATTTACGAGTTATCGCCTGTGTCATTTTGATTTTGCTCCTTTGCCATAAAGTCCAAAGAAATTTTTGAAAGCGCCGCTTCGCAGCGCTTTCAAAAATTTCTTTGGATTTTGCTTCAGCGCTTCGTGCTGTAAGTGTAATTATAAAGGCATAGAATATAACTCTGTGCCTTCATCACGAATCAAGCAATCACAATGGACTTCGAGCCAGCCTACAGCCGCTATCCCCTTGCTACGGTCAATCAACGCCTCGGAGCGCTCATCGTAGACTTTTTAAGTTGTTGGTTTATTTCCGAATTAACCGTATCGATCCTATCGATTGACCCAGCTAATCCCCTGCATCTGTTTATCTTCATATCGACATGGTTTGTCTTTCGCGTATTTATCTCCGCACGCGCACAGGGACAGAGCTTTGGTAGATGGCTGATCAGCATTCGGGTGATTGATGCGGAATATGGCAAAACGGCTGGATTCGGCGCATTTATGAAGCGCGAGATTTTTGTCTTTGTTTGCTCCATTTTTCTGATTAAAACCATCACCTCGACCCTGATCGTCTTTGCATGGATTCCCTTTGTTGCCGATGCAGCCTTTGCGATCGTTGATAACGAAAAGCGCCAAGCCTTCCACGATCGCATTAGCGGCACAATTTCTATTCAAACCCGCAAAGGCTTTGCGATCGATGAAAAGTTAGGCAAACTTTTTAATCGAGCAGGGCAACAAGCGACTAAGCTCTATCAAAGTCGTCAAGAGCGTGATTTATATGAAGATGAATATAGCGCCCCTCGTCCCAAACCTAAGCGCCGCCCCCGCACAAAATCACGCCCACCCCAAGACTTTAATTTTGATCGAGAAAGTAATTTTGATCGCTCTTATCAAGACGATCCCTATGCTGAGCCTTTAGATCCACCCAAAAATGCTTATAAAGGCGATGTTGATGGTTTTGATAATTGGGATAAAGATGATTACCGTGATGATTTTGGCGATCGCCCAGATTCATATCAAGAGCCATATCAAGACGAGCCACCAATTAAGCGATCGGCTCGTCGTCCTAGACGGAGATAGTTGGCGATCGTCAGCACATTTCATGACGCACGCGGCTTGTCACGGATATTCATGCCATATAGAAACATATGGAGAATTTCGAGAGGCGACATCGGTGGACTATGAATCATGATGTCGTCATTGTTGGGATGAAGATGAAAACGTATATTGCGCTCATCGTTGTTATGATCTGGCAGATTCAGATCGATTCTTAGAAAAGGAACTTTAGTCTCTTCCTCTCTTTGAGGAAACCTTATTTCAAAGTCAAATCCTATAATTTGAGCAGGTCTACAGGTTTCATCGATAGTAATTGCAAAATCGAACCAACAACCATTGTGAAGTTTAAAATGGGGAATATCTTGAATGCGATTAAAGTTTTTCCCTCCACCCATAATTTCCCAATAGCCTTTTTTACTAATTTGGGATGATGCACCTTTTTTAAGCAATTTACGAATTTCATCTTGCTTGGCACTTAAAATCTTTTCATCACTGGCAGTTGTTAAGCATTTTAAAATTTCTGCCCATAAAGAAGTTGCATTTTTTACTTCAAGGTATGTGTTACTTAGAGCGCGTTCTTGAATTTCAACACATATCTTTTGCCAATTACTTTTGTCGCTCAAGTAAGTCACCTCGATTAAGTAAAATCAGCCACTCCCCATATTCTGGATCGGTTGGAAGTTGACGATTTTCCGCTAAAGCAATCACTTCGTCATTAGTTTTACCTGTCCATTCTTGTAGTGCCGCTAGACGGCGATCGCATTCTTCATCACTTAGTATTTCTGCATCTTTTTTTAGATAATATATTCTTGCACCTAACCAACTTACAAAATTAGGGGCATTATGGAGCATTAAGTAATTGGCTTGTTCAGAAATTACAAGTAACCCTCCCTTATTACCTTTATCTAATCGACTTCTCAAAGCATCGAAATTTTTCCATTCGTTATTATCCCAAGTATCTAATTCCCACAGCAAAAAATATTCTTCTGAGGCTTCGCTAATATCATTAATTAAAGCTCTTGCACCAGATTTACCAGATATAGTAGCCGTACTACATTCGCTAAAAATTTCGATAGTATCTTGCAAATCTGTAATTATCGATTGCATATCATCAATATCAACAACAAGAACCATCCAGATATTTCCATCTGGTCGCGCTCCAATTTTTTGCAATAACTCATCTATAGAAGATAGTTTATTATTCACATCTAAAAAAGATAATAAATTATCCATTAGCCACACTCGCAACCATATTTTCGATTATTGGAGCTAATATCGGGTGAACAACAAACCGTTGTCGTGGATGTCTATACTCCAAGATATGCCCTGTCAGCAACATTTCAAAATCTTCACTTGTACGCGGAAAGAAATTTTCTCCAGTCAGGACTTGCCGAAGAATATTTACATTAGATTCTGTTAATCCAATTATTTTTGACCGTGCTAGAGATAAAGCTGCTTGGTTTGCGTGTTTTTCTGTAATCTTATCTGAACCATCCATGTATGCCTCCTCAATTGAAGCTTGGCAAAGAGACATCAAATCTCGTAGGACTCCACCAGATTTGAAGGTCAAAAATTGTCTTACATCTGGGTTAATAAGATTTTCAACATCTCTCACTTTTATGACATCTGCAAAGAAATCCTGTACTTCAACACTTTCAAAAACATCAAGATAGGACAAGTAGTAGGATGAACTATCGAAACTTGTAATATTTTCTCTCTTCTTATAAATCGTTACAACAGATCCAACTAAAACCGAACCACCCCCAGCATTTTTAATTTCAACTATATCGTTTAAAGTGGCATCAATAAAAACTTGTGAGTCACTCAATCGGTCTAAGCCATCAAAAAGGAAAATAATTTTGCGTCCTATTTTTTCTTGAGTAGCTTTATATAGGGCAGAAAAAGCTCGTAAAACTAGATCTTTATTTTCCTGCTTTTCAGTAGAGAGTAATCCTTTATGATTTGTAACTATTTCTCTTGAAGAAGATATCGCTCGGAATATAGCTGAAGAGGCATTAAGGCTTTCGCTCAAAGATGGAAGAATTTTTATCTCATTGTAACCATAAGCCGCATTTTCAATTATCTTTTTGCAACTTTTTAATTTGCTTTCCTCAATATCACCCAAGATTTTTAGTAATTCAAGTCCTGCGATCACTATTAGAGCACCAGACTTAAGATCGGAAATATCGGTAACAAGACTAACATCAACATAAATAGCTTTAATGTCTTCCAATTCATTTAAAGCCTGTTGTGTTAATAGTAACTGCGTTGTTTTTCCCGATCCAATACCACCAAATAACAAATGAGCCGAAGAGGGGCGGAGCGCAATTTTAGCTGTAATCACTGCCACAGGATTATTTGGCAGATTGACGTAAAATCCTCGTTCAACAGCGCGTTGAGGATTAGAAGTACCTTCAAAAGCTGACATCAGCCTGCGGAAAAATTTCAGGCGATCGGACATAACATTTTTAATGAAAGGTTAGTGTTTATATATTAACGGATTAATTGCTGGGCTGAAATCATAGAGGATTTATAGCGCCCGTAGATACTGTCTTAAGCACCAAAAAGTCAAGAGGGAATTTGGACAAAATTAGGATCGAAAGAACGCTGAGACTTGAGAACACCAAAGACCTGCCGCAATAGCTTGTGC
>NZ_NDHW01000102.1 GCF_002251945.1 Pseudanabaena sp. SR411 | reverse complement strand
GCAGTTTTTTGAATCCAGTCAATTTCTCTCAAAAATACAATTACGAAAAACACTGGATTTTATCTTTTCATTAATTCACTGATCTTATAGCGGGAAGGGAGTAAGAGGATCGGGCTGTCGTGTTTATATCTCTGACATGAAAGCGAGAATAGATTCGTTAAATCGTTTTTATTACCCAGATGTCATGGTGACTTGTGATTCTAGAGATACTCAATCGCAAAATCAAAAGAGATTTCCCAAACTAATTATCGAAGTTCTATCAAAGTCTGTCGAGGGATTTGATAGAGGTGATAAATTTGCGGATTACCAACAGCTAGAGAGCCTCGAAGAATATGTTCTGGTCAACACAAAATGTCAGCGCCTTGATTGCTTTCGCCGCAATGAAGAAGGAATTTGGTTTTTAAAATCATATTCTGGAGAGCAAGACAAATTCCAACTATCGAGCATCAACTTTGAAGGCAAATTTCTAGATCTGTATGAAGATGTAGCTTTTTAGAGTGTTTTTGATTTTATTGCCCCTTTCTGTGAGATTCTTGTATCAATACTGACCATGCATAACCTGCACAAGTGCTTATGAGTTCGATTCGTGTTGTCCTAATTGAAGACCATGACCTAACGCGCATGGGCATGAAGATCGCTTTGCAACAGCAAGTCGATCTTGTGTTTGTTGGTGAAGCTGCCACAGGCGCAGAAGGCGTGTCAATGGTAAATAGCCAACAACCTGATGTAGCGATCGTCGATTTGGGCTTGCCTGATATGGATGGCGTGGAAGTAACCCGCCAAATTAAAGCGGCGGCTACCGAAGCAGGTCGCGCCACTAAAGTTTTGATTCTGACACTGACTGATAGCCAAGAGACAGTATTAGCCGCTTTTGCCGCAGGTGCAGATTCCTACTGCATCAAAGATATTAGTTCTGAGAATCTGGTGCAAGCGCTGAAGCTAACTGCCGAGGGTAACTCATGGATTGATCCTGCGATCGCTAGTATTGTCTTGCAGCAGGTACGTCGCCGCGAGGCAACTGTGGAAATTGACGCTGCTGAAGCTGATTACAAGCAAGTTTTGCAAGCAACACCATTGACCGAGCGCGAGCTAGAGGTGTTATCTGAGATCGTTAATGGTAATAGCAATGCTGAAATTGCTGAACGCCTTTACATTACAGTTGGCACGGTGAAAACCCATGTGCGGAATATTTTGAATAAGCTATGTGCTGACGATCGCACACAAGCAGCAGTACGCGCTCTCAGAGCAGGATTAGTAAAATAAAAGATAAGGCGGGCGCGAAGCGCCACCTTATCTTTTGGGGTTTTCTTTAAAAAACTTTACCTCAATTAAACCATTCAAGTTTTATATATGGATGTACAGATTTTTAGGTGCATCCATGATCTTCTCGCTTTTGAGTGGTGTTGCCAGAATATTAAATTTTGTCGCGGCGAAGTTAGTAGACTTAGCTGATTGGATATCAAGGCGATCGCCTTCCAGCAAGTATCCACTGCTGCCCCAGAATGATCCTGAAATAAATCAGCGTCAAGCATTTCTCAATAATGCCAGACAACTTTACCAATACAACTATACTTACATCGACTCGTTGCCAATGGTGGAGACAGTTCCCACCATTGAGAGATTCTCTTTATCTTGGGGTTTACTCGTTGGCAAAGCTGTAGTCACGGTTTTGCTGAATGAAAGAGCTAATCTATCATTGGAAAAAGATAAACTAGCTTCTCAAGCCAAGCAACGAGAATTTTCAAAACGTTTATTAGAGGCTGGAATGTCTCACTCAGACACAGCCATATTGGATCTATTAGACGAATTGCCAACAGTTTTAGAAACTCCGCCATCTGATTTAGAAGGGGTAAATATTGAAGAATATAACAATCTATTTTGGGTTATTCCTCTTCCTACGATCAGTCAAAACTATATCAGTAACACTGAATTCGCGAGATTGCGAGTTGCTGGGTTTAATCCCTTAGTGATTCAACGAGTTAAAGCATTAGATGCAAGGTTCCCTTTAACAGAGGAGCAATTCCAGACAGTTTTGCCAAATGATTCTTTAGCCTTAGCAGGAGCCGAGGGTCGTTTGTATTTAGCCGATTATGCAGAACTAGAGGCGATCGCTGGTGGTACATTTCCCACAGGAGAGCAAAAATATGTCAATGCTCCTTTAGCTCTGTTTGCCATTCCACAAGGAGAAAGAAGTCTGACTCCGATCGCAATTCAACTGGGGCAAGACCCGAATATCAATCCCATCTTTTTGCGCCGAGTTGGTGACGAACCGAACTGGTTGATTGCTAAAACTGTTGTTCAAATTGCTGATGCTAATCACCATCAACTGATTAGCCATTTGGGTAGAACCCATTTATTTGTCGAACCATTTGTAATTGCCACCAATCGCCAACTTGCCAGCAATCATCCTCTGTATATTTTACTGAAACCCCATTTCCAAGGGACTTTAGCGATCAATGACGCAGCGCAGTCAAACCTAGTTAGCGTTGGTGGTGGTGTTGATAGTTTGCTAGCAGGGACGATTGCAAGTTCTCGCGCTGTTTCTGTACATGGGGTTAAGTCTTATCAATTTGAAGATGCGCTCCTTCCTAATGCACTCAAGAAACGCGGCGTTGATGATCCCAGCTTATTGCCAGACTATCCCTATCGCGACGATGCGTTATTAATTTGGGAAGCGATCGCTACTTGGGTGAAGAGTTATCTATCGATTTATTATTTCAATGATGATGCTGTGGTTCGCGATACGGAACTGCAAGCATGGGCAAAGGAAATCATTGCTAATGATGGTGGTCGGGTGACTAGCTTTGGTGAAAATGGACAGATTCGGACTTTATCCTATTTAGCTGATGCCCTGACTGCGGTGATCTTCACAGGTAGCGCTCAACATGCGGCAGTGAATTTCCCGCAGGGAGATCTGATTGTTTATACGCCTGCGATTCCTTTGGCGGGTTATACACCTGCGCCAACTCAGACTACAGGTGCAGAAGAAGCAGATTTCTTTGCGATGTTGCCGCCGATCGAACAAGCTAAGGGACAATTGAAACTAACTTATATTCTCGGTTCGGTCTATTACACGACACTGGGAGATTATGGTACTGATTATTTCAGCGACGATCGCATTCAGCAGCCTTTACGCGATTTTCAAGATCTGTTAAAGGAGATCGAATCTACGATCAAGTCTCGCAATGAACAACGAGTTGCAGATTATAACTATTTGAGACCATCACGGATTCCCCAAAGCATTAATATCTAAAATATCTATTGAGCCGAGCTTTGCTCGGCTCAATAGATATTCACCTAAACTGAGCAAACCGAATGATAGAAAAACTCAGCAAAAAACGTTATTCCACCAATTTGTTTGATGTTACACAAGACATCATCGGTGCGCTGCCACTGAAATTGGTTGAGCAATGGCTGAGCAGCGAACAAACCTATGCAGATGCATTAAGGCTACTTGATAGTCACAAGGTACTGGGTTACAGCGTATCTTCTGACTCCGTTGGGCTGACTAAGTTAACAAGGCAAAAGGGATTGCTAGAGATTCTTGCCATCATCAACCAACCGAAAAAGATTGTGCATGGCTATGGCAGAGCGATCGGCGGCGAAAGTGTGGGGATTTGGGCGGCGGACAATACCCAGATGTTTTATCCAGATGACCTAAGCGCAGCTACCCTTGTGTCCACACTTTTAACGATCCAAGATGCGATCGCTAAGAGTTGTCAGATCAAGATTGGGCTAGGCGCTCATTATGGTAGTTTTTATTCGATTAGTGGCGGTTTGTATGGAGCAGAAGCTGATGCGATCGAGGAAATTGCCGAGAATCACACCTGTGGCGGGGAGATCTTAATCAGTCAAGCCATACGCGATCGCCTTCCAGCAAAACACAACTTCATCATTAAAAAACGCGATGATTTACATCCTGCAATCGGTAATATTTATCGAGTATTGGGTGGCGATCGCCTGACAGAATTGCAACCAGACAATCAACGCTATCCAATTCCTTATTCTGAAGATTTTTATGCTGATTTATTGGCATATGAAACTCAACTCGCAAACCAAAATATCGATCAAAGTTTTACTCATAATTTGATAGAGAGGTACATCCAGCAAAAAGTGGTGGTGCTAATCGAGAGTAAGAGTGAATCTGTGGAAACCCATGAGGTTTCGATGTTTAATCAGTTATCATTCTCAGCCTTGATGAAAGATATCGGATTGCGACTGCTGAACAAGACATCAGCCGAGGAAATCAAGGTGGTTAGCTCCTTAGGAATTTATGCTTTTGATGATGCTCATGATGCAGTTATCTTTGCCCAAACGTTCCGTCAAGAACTAGTAAAACAAGATATCACCTGTCGGATTGGCATTGATCGAGGCGAAGTTCTAATTTTCAATTTACCATTCGGAACTAAAGATATTGCAGGAAGCCCCGTAAATGTTGCTTCAAAAATGGCTCAAGATAGAGGCAAATTTGGTAAGTTATATCTAAGCGCTACGATGCAAGATGTGGTTGATGTAAAAGGATTTAACGAGATTAAGTACAACGTTTCTGGAATGGAGATAACAACGTATGAAGGGTAAATTAGCTGGGATTATCTGTTTAATATTTTTGCTATGGTCAGTTCTATTACCTACAGCACCTTTACATGCGATTCCCATTAGTGACATTCCCAATCCCAGAAAATTGAATGGAACTTGGGTGAGCGATGTTGCGAATATTTTAAGTGTAGAAACCGAATCGCGACTCAATCAAAGAATTTCGCAATTAGCCGCTAACAACAGTTCTGAAATTGCAGTAGTGACAGTGCCAGATACCATACCATCGGCAACGGTTAAAGCCTATGCAACAGAATTGTTTAATACTTGGGGTATTGGTAAACGGGGTATTGATAATGGCGTATTGTTTCTGATTGCAGTAAACGAGCGCAGGATTGAAATAGAGACTGGGCGAGGGGTTTTAGCATATATTAGCGATCGCCAAGTAAAGCAAATTATCGAAGATCTGATTACCCCTGAGTTTAAGCGTCAGAACTATGATCGCGGCATCATTAATGGTGTAGAGGAAATAGCGGGACGTTTAGAGAAAATCAATTTTTATCCGTTCCCATTTATGCCCATTTATAGCAATATTGGGCTTATTGGCGTAGCGATCGCTCTAAGTGGCGCGATATTGATCGTTATCAAAATTCGAGAATGGCGACAAACATTACCTACAGTAAGTTTAGAACTCCAAAATTCTGTTGTTTTTCAGTTGCGTATTCCTAAATTGACAGAATTTACTAGTTTAGGAATGTTGTTAATGGTGTTTGGGCTAGCTGCGATCACCGTTAGCATCAATGCATGGGTACTATCTCAAGAAATGTTAACTAGCTTATTTATTCAGCCCATTAATCAACTTTTAGTTACAGTACTGATTAACTTGATAGTTGCCTTTGCTTCTCTTCAGTTGTGGTTGAGTATTGAAAAATTTTGGTTGGCTCAGTTAACTGTCATTTTCCAAACTCCAATACAGCGCTATGGAGGAACTCGATTTGGATTTGAACGTTCTAGCTTGATCATTGTTTTGCATTTACCTGCTTTAGTTGTGCTATGGCTAATTACAAGTACTTCAATTTTGTTGACAATTCCTAGTCACTTGTTATTTGCGGGGACGAACTTAGTTATGGCGATGGGATATCAATTTATATGGCTGCATATAGTCAATAACCTATACCTTGACATGCGTTTAGCGAAGGAACAGCGTTTTTGTCACAACTGCCGAAATCTTGTTCAGTGTGTAGCTTCAGATGTAATTAATCAGTACTTAACTAAGCCAGAGTTAAAGGCTGTTGAGTTGGGGAATGCCACTTACACAGTATATTCTTGCGATCGCTGCTATCCTGCAACTAATCAAACTGCTAAAAGCGATCGCCAACATGTTTATTGTCAATCCAATATTTTAAATGAAGATGCAGTTTGTCCAAAATGTAACTATCCAACTTTAATAGATGCAAAACTAAAGCAATCTCGCAAGCCCAAGAAGTTTCCTAAAAAAGCTTCTAAAGAAGCAATTAGCATACGTCAATGTCAAAACTGTTTTCATGAGGAACCTGTCTATCCTTTCATCCCTGCACCTGTGAGTTATTCCAGTAGTACAGACTATTACAGTTCTAGTGATAGTTCCAGTAGTAGTTCTAGTAGCTATGATTCCTATGATTATGGTAGCAGTTCTTCTTCTAGTAGTAATTTTGGCGGCGGCGGTAGCGATGGCGGCGGTGCGGGTGGAGACTGGTGATTATACAGATGTAATTTCTTTTGCAAGTACTTGCAAGCGTTCTTCTAGAGATAAAGTCTCTAAATATAAAGCGATCGCCTCTTTAATATTGGCTTGGGCTTCAGCAAAAGATTCACCTTCACTCTGGCATCCTTTTAGATTAGGACAATAGGCATAGTAGCCATATTCATCATGTTCAATTACGGCACCAATTTGATAGGAATAAGACATTATTAAACTCCAATATATTTTCAACAATACTTTTTTGTGATTTCAACTAATTTAATTATAGTATCTCTTATAATGCTTTTTCTCTGTCAGGTGCAGTATAGTAACGCTCAATTAGTTCATGGATAATCTTCTGATCATTAGTCCATAATCCAATTTCTCGTTCATAGCTATGATCATTTGACGTAAGAAAATTGTGACTTGTAATTAGTGCCCATAAATCATCACACACTAAAAATTTTTCATGCGTTCCAATTAACTTTAGGTGCAGATTACTATAAGTCTTCTGTAAATTAATTAATTTGGGGATGGCACTATACAAATTTGGATTTTGAGTTTGAAGCGTAGTCGCAAATCTACTTGGAATATTATGATTTAATTTTTCAATATCCGTGTAATGTCCCCATCCAATATATATGTTGACATCACGCTTTAGAGCTTGTTCTATATCTAGATTTAAAGATTCATCAAATGCATAATTGGCAATCCAAGGACAGACCATGATAATCATTTTTTTAGCTTCTTGTAGAGCTTTACGCAATTTTTCTCTGCTTTCTTTACGATCAATTGTGTAGCGATTGCTACTATGATCATATATTAGTTCATACTTAAATCGTCTTTCATTATTGTCTGAACAATCAGATAAATTGTCAGAAGATTGATTGATTATTCTTTGTATCATCAACAATATAAGATGTTCTAATCGACTATTTATTCTAGAAATATCGACATTAATCTGATTGTTTAATTTATTAGTTAGACTCATTAAACGGGCATGTAAATCTGAGATTTCTTCCTGTAATTTAATAACATCAAATGACAAAAAACTTGTTGAATCAACTGACTTAGCCTCTAAACTTCTTAACCTTTCTTTGATTTGTAGAATGGTTTGCTCTTCATCTCTACTGTTGAAATTCAATATTAACGAATTCAATGTCTTTTCAATTTTTGCAATCTCTTGATTTTGAGGTAAGATCTTAATTTCAGATTTCAGTAATTCTATCTGCTGATTTATCTGAGTAATCACTTGAATATTAGGTTGATAATTTGATTGATTTGTAAGATCGTCAATAACTTTATTTAAATTATCAATACGTCTATTCATGTCTGGTATTTTTTCAATCCTTGTTCCTATTTCATTAAGTGCTGATTGAAGGTTTGATTGAAACTTCTGTTGTAGAAGATAGTGACTATTGGATAGTTGATTTAATTGATTACTTACATCTTCAATACGTCTAGCTGTCTCTGGAATTGATTGTATTCTTATTCCTATTTGAGAAGCTACTGCACTATTAGCTTGTTGAATCTGTTTTTGTAAAAGATTTATTTCAGTAATAGTGTTTTCTTGTACTTGTTTCTTTAACTGATCTCGATTTACTAGATTTAATATCAATGTAAAAGTTATTGGCGTTGCAGCATACACTGCTTGACCGACAACATTTGATATGATTGTTCCAATTATAGATGTACCAATCGCAACGAATTCAACAAGTTCTAAAGTCGTAGTTTTCACTGATTTATCCGATATGATTAAAAAATTTATGACTATGGATTAATTTTTCCCCGACGGTTATTTTGCGAAATTATCATGATTATATACTAATATAAAGTTAGGTACAAAGAGCTATTATCGAAACACGTTTAATTAGTAGGCAAAGCGATGCTTTGTATAAATAGCGATGCTAGTCACACAGAGTAAAGGGGTCAACCAATCACCCCACATCACGTAGAGCGTCTCGGTATCCCGTAAATAAACTGTTTCCAAATGCGTTTCATAGGTATTCACCTTTGAGAGCCAAATCGTGCGTCCATTGGGATCTACAAAACCTGAATAGCCTGTGTTAGTTGCTCTGACAGCCCAGCGATCGCTTTCGATCGCTCTAGCCACATCTTGGGCATGGTGTTGAGCCGACATATAGGAGGCAAAATGAGCATTATTAGAAGCAGAGAGAATTAATTTGCCACCTGCGGCAGTTTGAAAACGGAATGTGGCAGGATAGGCTGATTCATAGCAAATCCCGACGATAAAACGTCCCCAAGGGGTATCGACTAATTGTTCACTAGAACCTGCATCCACTTCACCACGCAATGGCGATAAGCGTTTAATTAGACTTCCTAAGATTGGTCTTAAGGGAATATACTCACCCACTGGCACAAGCCGAACTTTATCGTATTGACTGAGAATCTTACCAGAGCCATCAATCAAAAAGAGGCTATTTGTATAGTTATTTGGGTCTTCTGCATTAAGATTACGAGTTGTACCAAAGCCCCCTAGCCATACTGGAACTCGATATTTCTCCACCGCCCGATCAAAGGGTTCGCGACGAGGATCGTAATTAGGATAAAGAAAAGAAATCGCAGTCTCAGGCGTAACGATCATTTCTGCTCCTGACTGAGCTAGTTTTTCGTAGCCTTTGGTGTAGTTATTAACTGCTATTTCCCAACCTTTCGGCTTTACAGTCAGAGCATTAGGGAAGTTACCTTGAATAATTCCTGCTTTAATCGCTTTTCCATTACTGCTTGCCATACGATCGCCTTGCATTTCCCATGCACCATAGCCCGCGATCGCCACCAAGAGAGTAATGGCTGCGATCGCACAGCGTCGTTTATCAGTCCAAGTTCTCTGCAAGAGAATTTCCGCTAGTAATCCATTAATTGCCACGATCGCTGAACTCATAGTCTGCTGTCCAGAAATCCGACTAATTTGCAACAACAGTAGATCATGGGGGCTTTGGGTATAGCCCAGTGCTGTCCAATAAAGTGGTCCCCAACTCCACACAATTTCTAATCCGCTAAACATTGCACAGGCAATAATTACCCGACTAGTTACATTGAGATTCTGCGTAAAGAGAGACATTCCCCCAGCCCATAATCCCGATAATACCGCGCCCCACGCTGTAATCAGCAACCAAACTAATGTGGCAATCCAAAAACTCGTCCACCAAGGTACACCCATCCATTCCATCGGATGCACACTCGTAATCCAAAATAGAGCCATTCCGTGATAGCAAAATCCCCACATCGCCCCCATAGCGATCGCATCTTTGACCTTTAACCTTTGAGCAAGCATCCAGAGGGGAATCAAAGCGACCCAAGCTAGCCACCATTGACTAAACGGATCGGGAGTAAGTCCCATCAACACTCCACCAAAAGCAGCAAATAGGAGATTGCGTAGATTTCGCATAGGAGCGCCCAATAACCTTTGTATTTATGATGTAGTCAGTGAGTATGGCAAAAAATAATGGTTTCTGAACTAAAATCTAGCACAAAAGATCTTTATGAAGCTGACTATGCGCTGTGGGTGTTGGAAACCTTCAAGCAGCTATACTCGAATGAGCAACGCTATCAATAGCCGTTTGTAATACTTTAAATATCTCTAAATCATCAGTTTGAGCGATCGCCTTCTTAATTGTTGCGAAGTTTGCAGTTAGAAAAGCCAGATCATCAGCGATCGCCTTCGCCATATTTAGCCTATCTTGAAGAATTTGCACTTCTTCACTATAAGATATCGAATTACTTGACTTCCTTGGCGTACTAAGTTCAACAATTGCTTGCTGAAAAGCATGTTCATCACCTAATCTTAATAAGGCGACAATGGCTTTATTCCGAGTATATTCTTTCTCTAAATAGGGATTTATCAAAGGAATTAGTCCTTTTTCACCTGTAAATCCCAGATCTTCGATCATGTAATCCCAATCAGTAAACTCAGGATGTGTTGGAATATATTCAGCAAGGAAAGAACCCGCAATTGATGTTCTCGTCGATGCTAAATAGCTAATTGCGTTATCACGGATAAATTGATTAGTAGATTCTTGAATTAATCTGATGAACACATTTGCAGCCTCATAGCCACCAATGGTCAAGATTGTTTCCATTCCTTCCCGCCATTGAGAATGATTGAAATCCATCACAATTGTCATAATCGCAGGAATAGCCGATGCATCTTTATTGTCCGAGATCGCATCTAAAACGGATTTTTGGACATTTTCATCGCGATCGCTTAGTAACTGCAATAAATAATCATCATTGAAACCACCAATTTTAACGACAGCATAGGCGGCGGCTTGGCGCAGTTCTGCAAATTGACGCAGTTCCACAAAATTTTGATCGGCAATCACATCTTGAAGAGCCTGCTTTGCTGCAATTGCGTTGAGTTTCGCTAATATCTTTGCTGCTAGTTTGCGAAGTTCAAGATTGACATATATTTTTGCTTCCAATTTTTCATCTGTATTACGACTAAAGCCATAGAGATTCTGCGACTGAAAGTAATCTCCATATAGCTTTCGAGATTTAGCTTTTTGGGCTTCTAGATAGGCTGTGCGAGTAGGATATTGGGCATTCTTGATCGCTAAAACTACTTCACTAGGTGTAAGGTTGTATTGGTTCCCAATTTCTATCACTTCAAGAGCTAGGGGTTTTAACTTCTCAGTTTCTACGCTTTGCTGAATTCCAATGTTTTCTAAGGAAAAATATGCGTCAAGCGAAAATGACAACCATACTAGAGGATGGATTGAGCCAAACACAGTCCCCACAGGATGATCATCAGGCATATTTTGTGATACTGGGGCATATTTAGCTTGTAAACGCTGAATATCTGGGAATAGTTTGTCAACTATCATATATTCATCCGCATCACCAGTTAACAGAATATGGATCAGAACGGGAATTGCTTCAGGGTTTGTAATAATGGTTTGGCTAACTTGCTCGATTTCTGCTAGAGCTAAATCTGAATCACTTTGCTTTGTGATTGCCATAATAGCTGAATTAAAAGCTTCCACAGTACCTATTTGAACTAGCGCCAAGATTGCCGCCATGCGAGTATCACTATCATCCGATCCCAATTTAAGTTTACAGATGGGAATTGATTGAATATCTCCCATAGCTCCGAGCATTTCTAAAGCTCCTTGCACCACATCAGGATCTTCACTATGTACTGTATCTCTCAGGTGCTGGCAAAACTTCTCACCACCAATTTCCTTAAAGGCTAGAGCAACCTTACGACGTTGCTCTGTTTCACTAACATAATAAAGAGAATCCCATAGCACCTTTAGTACGGCGGTGGTAATGCCAATAAGAATAGGCTGAAATCTAGGCTTTTGCCAAAGATATTTGATTTTGTTGAATAGCCAATACAAGTAACTTTGAATTCGGAGCTTGAGCGAAAATCTTTGAGAATAGCTACCTGCTTGAAATAGTAGTATCTGTAATTGAGTAGAACCGTAACCATCTCTACTGCGATCTGTCTGTTTAAGACAAGCGATCGCCTGTTTCCGATCTATGTCATATAGCGCCGAAGCCAAAATTATAAGCGTGTCAACATCATCACATTCTTGGTATCTTCTGACTAAAATTTCACTTTCCACTTTATGGCGATCGCGAGGATAGGGCTGTCGCTGTCGATGACGCTGTAACGCTTGTCGCCCAATCGCAATCAATGCATCTAAGCTGACATCCTTTGACCCACTGCCACCAAGTCTAATATGCGTAGCAATTGGTTCAATCGCCGCCACAACACCTAACTCTCCTAAGAGGGCAATCGTTTCGACTCCAATCGCATGTATCAAATGGGGAATAACAGCAGATGGAGATTGCAAACGCATCCCTTGAGTAACAATTTGTGGGTAGCGTGGCAAGGCTGAAAGCAAATAGGGCAAAACCGCAGGGGTTTTCAATTTACATAGTAGGTAAGTACGATATAAATCTGAGATATCGGCTTTGATGAGTCGATCAATTGCTTGTTGTTGCTGCTCAATTGGGAAAGAAGCCACTAAATTTGTACCAAGTTCCCAATCACTAGCAAAAGCAGTATAGACTATCGACCAGTTGTCGAGATTATGTGAGTTTGCCATTATCTGTCACGATTACTATGGATTTAAACTGACTGGACAATTTGGTTTCTCAGCAGTTTCCACAGGAGCAGGATCGGGTGGTAAAAGCGCGACAATATGCGGAACAGGACGTGGCTCGTAAGCCATGACTGATTTACCTCGATAGGCAAGGGCAGCACTCGCACCAGAGTCAAGCATGACCACATCGCGCAATCCTGCTTTGACTAATATTTTGCCCAAGCCAACCGAATCAATCATTTCCATGGTTACGCCAATGGTCGGTCTGCCAGAACGATCAATCCCCCAAAAGGCGCGATCGCGGCTAGCATCATAGCCATAAAGCTTACCAAAGGACTCCGCTGACTGAGGTTTGCCATCACGAACTAACCAACCAGCGCCCACAAAAGCATCAGTCACATCTGACAGTTCTGCTCTTACTGCGTCCAGTGAATTATGCTTAGCCGCATTGTAGGGGATAAACTTAACCGCCGTAGGACTGATCAAGACTAGAGGACGACCATTGAGCAGTGGATTTTCACCCTTGTTACCGTTGATAAATACTCCAGCCTTACTAGAAAATTGACTCATCACAGGGCCAATCATCTTATTGCTGTCAAGGTGTTCTAAGGAGAAGAAGGTTCCATCAACAGCCGCGATCGCATTAGGAGTTTTGGTCATAATTTCAGCAACCTGATAGCGACTATCCGCATGGGTTGTCACAACGCGACCACCATGAACAAGGGTAAGTGGTAGCCCATCAATGGTAACTGTCCGCTTCTCTACAGGACTAGTAAAGTTAATGGCTCCATTACTTACCGTGGGCAAAAGTGCAACTTGATTTGGAGAAGATCCTCCAGATGCTTGCTCGATCGCTTCATCAAAGCGCGACTGCCCAAAACGCATGATTGTTAATAAATCTTCTGACTCATTAGCCGATCGCTCTTGCCTTGGATCGAGACTCATTGACAAAGCTGCTTTGTAACCAGCTTCCTTGATTTTATCTCTAGCTTTATCGGTAAAGTCTCCTTCAGGATAGGTAAAGTAGTCGATGGTAATCCCTAATTCTTTTTCGAGAACCTTTTTTGATTCTGTTACTTCTTTTTCGATTTCGGCATCGCTCAGATCTCGAAAATTCAAGTGGTTGACCGTATGAGAAGCAACCGTAATCAGACCACTTTTTTGCATTTCTCGCAGTTGATTCCATGTGGCTTTGGGCTTCTGTCCACCAGTACCCACAAAGCGCGTATGCACCGACCAGACCGCAGGATAGTTATATTTCTTCAGTAATGGGAATGCATATTTGTACTGCCCAACATAGTTGTCGTCAAAGGTGAGTAATACAGGCTTTTCGGGCAATTGTGCGCCAGTCCGTAGATGGTTAACCATTCTATCCATTGTAATTGGTGTATATCCACCTTCTTGGAGCGCTTGAAAATGTCTTTCCAATTCTTCGGGGGTGACATCCCAACTCACATCTTTAGTAGCAGAGATGTCGTGATACATGATGATCGGGATTTTGGCAGTACGCGCTCGATCGCTAATTTGGGGAAATGGCGCAGGGGTAAAGCTGGCGATCAGGTCAGCATTAATGGTGCTGCTCAAACTTGATAAAGCAGGTAACGGATCATTGGCGATCGCATTGATCGCTCTGACCTGATACAGCGAAGCCGTCACCGAGTCCAAAGCATTGTATTGACAAAAAGCCTGTGAGTCATTGCTCACTGGAGTAACAGGATTTAAAGCTGTTTCATTGATGACTATGTCCGCAGAGGATGGACGATAGGAAACTAGTCGTGAGGCGATCGCTGCGCCCATGCCAGTACCGAGGGCAGCTAATCCCAGCACGAGCCAAATTGTGTTCATGCTGCCGTTATTATTGCCGTTTCCCCTGCTCATAAAGATTTATAACTTTGTTGATATTACTAGCGCCTATTTAATCAGAGAGACCTCATGTACACAAGTCCCCATACAGCGCTATGCGCTTCCCTCAAACTTAAACAACCGCAGAGAAATTTTTAAAAAGCTTGCTTAGCAAGCTTTTTAAAAATTTCTCTGCATTAAAAAAAGAAGATGGGGCACAAAGCGACCCACCTTCTTTTAAGCCCATCCCGCTAATTGATATACAAGTAGCCCAATATATTCTTTGATGGCATTAGTCGTATTTCTGAGCGCATCTACGGTAGGTAGCAAATCTAGCACCGCCGCCAAACCCTTACTGTTTTCATTTTGTACTGATAAAAAGTCAGTTGGCACAGCAATGCTTTCAACACCAACTTTACGGAAAATTTCCATCGATCGCGGCATATGTAGAGCCGATGTTACTAGCAATATTTTATTGATCCCTCTTTTAACGAGGATTTGCTTGGTATTGATCGCATTATCACGAGTATTAAAAGACTGCAACTCTTGAATAATTGCTCTAGGTGGTACACCCAAAAATTCGGCGATCGCCGCCATATCTTCGGATTCAGGATTGCCACCCTCGCCTAGCCATTCAGCACGACCACCAGTAACGATGATTAAGGGAGCTTTTCCCTGTTTATAGAGCCATGAGCCGTACAAAATGCGATCTCCTGCTTCATTGACCTCATACCAAGGTCTGGGTGCGATGCGAGGACGAGTACCACCACCTAAAATGACGATCGCTTCAGCTTGGGGGATATCTGCACTCGGCAAATATTGCCATTCCAGCGATCGCACTAACCACTTAGAAAAAATTTCATTGCTGCTTAGCAATAAAATTACGAGCGCGATTCCGATGAGGGTTGAGGCAAAGCGATTTTTTTTAAAGAGACTGATTAATTTATTGGAGTTACTTGCATTGCGCGATCGCTTTGATCGCCATAGTAAATTCACTAAGGCGATCGTAATTAAGAGACTCGATAACCCAAGGGGATAAACAAACAGTGGCAAAAGTTTTGATAAAAAAAGCGACACAGTTTTAAAGACGATTTTTAGAGATTTTGTAATTTATATAGCAGACCTAAATCATTTGTAGATTTTTGGGTTTGTGGAAGCGCACCCCTTCGGGGTRCGCTTCCACACAACTCATTTAGGATTGCTATATTTAAGAATCAACACTTAAAAGCTCTAGGTGTCTAGCCCCCTAAATCCCCCAATTCTGGGGGACTTAAATATGGTTCCCCCCAGAATTGGGGGGCT
>NZ_NDHW01000101.1 GCF_002251945.1 Pseudanabaena sp. SR411 | reverse complement strand
GTGGATTGGTAATACGCCGATCTCTGTTACAGGATTTCGGGATTACCAATCCACGTATTGCCATATCGGGGATCAATCCCCATAGCGGCGAACAGGGACAATTAGGGCGCGAGGAGCAAGACTGGTTACAGCCATTAATCGATCGCTATCGCCAGCAACACCCGAATGTGCAAGTTACAAACCCAATTCCACCCGATACGATGTGGATCAATCCTGCAAAAGCTTGGAGCGATCGCGATCGTATCTCACTTGGGCATGACGCTTATCTTGCCATGTACCACGATCAGGGTTTAATACCCGTTAAGCTCTTAGCCTTTGATCGGGCTGTGAATACCACAATTGGGTTGCCCTTTGTTCGCACATCGCCCGATCATGGGACAGCTTTTGATATTGCTGGCAAAGGTATTGCCGATCCTGCTAGTACGATCGAGGCGATCGCTCTAGCTGTAGAACTCGTAAAAATAAGACAAGGGGCTTAAGCCCCTTGTCAAAAAAAGAGGCGGCGCAAAGCGCCGCCTCTTTTAGAGAGATGATTATTCAGGAATAACTTGAATTTTGATCGTTGCTGTGACTTCAGCATGAAGCTTGATCGAAACATCAAAAGTACCTGTTTGATTAATTTCAGGAATTGTAATGTCGCGGTGATCGATTTCTAGCATCGACTTTGCAGTAATCAACTGAGCAACTTCGCGATCGGTCACAGTACCGAAAATTGCATTACCTTCGCCGACTTTTTTCTTAATAATAAAGCCACCAATAGTTGATAATGCGGTCTTACGGCTTTCTGCTTCTTGACGAATAGCGATCAAGCGTTGACGCTCAACTTCCTTACGTCTTTCAACTTCTTTAACAACACCTGAGGTTGCACGAATAGCTAAACCTTGAGGTATGAGGAAATTTTGGGCATACCCAGGCTTTACAGCTACTAAATCGCCAAGTTTGCCTAATTTTGTAACATTTTTGGTCAGCATGACCTGCAAATTACTCTTTGCCATGTGCTTTTGACTCTTACTCGTTTAAAAGATAGATTTACATCTGAGGGATTGCGGCTACGGCGCAGTCTCACAGCTATGATGAGAATTACTACTAGCTATGGTCAAACAACGAAGTTAGAACTAATATAGATACATTAGAATTTACGGTTTTAACCAGACTTTCTAGTATAGCGAAAAAACTGGCTTTGTAGACTCTACAAAAAATTTACGATGCAGCGTTGGCAGTTATTCAAAATCTCTAGGCAAATTTTACCGCTTCTGGTCTTGTCACTAGCGGTAGTAGTTCTGCCTAGTTGCACAATTAATCAGCCTCCTAAACCTTTTAGTTCTGAGGCTTTACCGACCGAAGCGATCGCCGAAATTAGTGAAATTCGCAGCTACCCTGTGCGTGTTAAGTATGTTAATGCCACATCCGCAAGACCTGCGACTGTTGGTGTGCCGCTTAAGGTAAATGAAAGCGTTAGCACTGAAGATTCATCAACTGCTCAAGTGACTTTACGCAGTGGTGCAATTATCAGAATTGGCGGAAAATCAAGTTTAACTCTCAGACCCCAAAATCAAGTTGAATTTACCTCTGGGCGCTTAGTAGCATGGGCGGCTAGCGATCGCAAATCTCCCGCCCAAGTCCAAACACCCTTTGGTGAAATTTCTAGCAACGATGGCACGGTGTATCTAGAAATTCCAACTAAGGCGGCGGAAGATCGGCGGGTGATTGCTCTTGATGGCACTGTCACGGTTTTACTCAAAAGCACATCGGAGATTGTCACCCTTGGCAAAGGCGAAGAAATTAGGATCAAAGCCGATGGTAAGGCTTCGGCTCCAAAACGCATTGACAAAGAAAGCATTGACAAGCGGATTGCTAATAATGCTTTGATTTTTGGATTTAGTACACAGTTGGCAAGTTTGCCACAAATCACCTCAGAATTTGGAGTGACCGCGACGGTTAAAGAAGCAAGTACGATCGAGTTTCGCCGTGCTGACTTACCTAAACCTAGTGAAAATACCAATCGCAATAAAGTTACTTATAATTCAAGTCCAGCAACAAATAGCGATCGCACTGATCGTCGTGAAGAGCCATCTGCCCCCAAACGAGAAGAACCAACAGCAGCTAGGACGGAACCTCCTGTTCCACAAGCAAACTCCAACAACCCTGCTCCAGCCAACAATAATGCTCCAGAACCAGTAAGGACAGAGCCGACACCTGTAACTAACAATCCTGTGGCAACACCGATAGAGCCACCACCACAACCTGTGCCCTTAGAGCCACCACCTCAGCCAGTTCAACCTGAGATACCTGCACCTGCACCCGTAGCTCCAGAGCCAAAACCATAGAATTAAAGGTGGCGCATTGCGCCACCTTTAATTCTATGGTTTTGGCTATCAGTAATACCAAATACCCAAAATAGTAATGGCAGTGCGAAGCACCGCCATTACTATTTTGGGTTTCACACATGATATTGCCATAGAATGCCCAAAATTGATGTGGCGATCGCAATCTCTTGTGTTAACATCTGACGCTTAAAAGAGCATACATAGCGACTAATGATGGTGGTAAAGATGTTGGCAGCCCAAAAAATCTCCAGAGCGGTATCCAGTACATTAATTTCCGTAATAGTTAACGTAGCTAGCTTATGCACCGTGACCTATGGAGTCGTTAGCAGTGCCAATGCAATTAATCCTGACAAGCATAATGTAGTCATACCAACCAATATTCGTCTTGCCCGTAACCCATCATCAAATTTAGATAGTCGAGTTAGTTCAACCCTGATCGATTATCGTGGGCGACTATGGATTGGCACTTGGCAAGGTTTGATGCAAATTGATCAGAGAACTGGTGCGGCAATTAACTCCATCTCTTTACCAAATTCTACAGTTACTGCTTTATTAGAAGATCGTCGTGGTTATTTTTGGGTTGGTACAACTTCAGGCTTATATCAGATCGATCCTAGCTCAGGCAAAATTGAAAACATTGCGATCCAACTATCTTCCAGTCGAATTCTCAGTCTAGCGATGGATCGTGCAGGTTTTATTTGGGTTGGAACTGATCAAGGTTTAACTCGAATCAGTCCTTATAATGCTGAAACCTATGCCAGAATGCCCGACCTACCGGGGACGGCTGCCAATGTGATGCAGTTCGACAATGCTGGCAATCTTTGGGTCGGTACATTAAATGGACTGGTGAAAATCAACCCTGGAACAGCCAAAATTACCGCAAGGATTCCCTATGTATCAGGTCAAATTGTCCAAGCGATCGCCGTGGAGCCATCGGGTAAGATTTGGGCTGGAACTCCCCGCAATGTGCTTGAAATTAATCCAAAAACTAATAAGGCGATCGCTCGCATTAATTCTGTAACTGGACGAGATATTGTGGCTCTGGCGAGTCATAAAAATGGTGAGTTGTGGATTGGCATGAGGGATGGGTTAGTTCTTGCCAATACCTATAATGGCGCAATTACATCATCAATTTATAACTTGCCCAGTAGTTCAGTCATCAATTTGCTTGTCCATAATCAACAAATATGGATTGGGACTGAGGATGGTTTAGGCAAGATTAACACTCAGCTTAAAAAATCAGAAATACCCAACGCAAATGCGACTGTAGTTTATACAACTCAAAAATAGTAAATCGAGAAGTAAATTAAGAAAGGGATGAGAATTGTGCTTTTTCTCTTTTCTATGATTGCTATATTTAGATCATGAAAAGCTATCCTAAATGAGTTGTAAGATTTGGAGGGTTGTGGGATAGCGCCCCGAAGAGAAGCACTTCCACAACCCTTTTAGGATTGCTATATAGCTTTTCTTAAATAGGTTGGATAAAATTGATCCAAAGGTTTATTCTTAAACGAAACAAAAAATCTACAAATGATTTAGGAATGCTATAGCCGTTTGCAAATGTATCAATTAGTTAGGTGGACATAATTAATGACAAACCCAAACCCATAAAGTTGAGACCCGCAGGGTCAAAACTTTACGGGTTTGGGTAATTTATTTTTATAAGCACCTAAAATTATTTTGGGTTGAGTTGTTGTGGAGAAATTAAACTAAAAGATGGATGTTTTATTAACAAAACTGTATGAAATCTTCACAGCTCAGATTTTAGATATTGGAGGTACTAAGTTTTCGATCGCCACAATCGCTTCTTTGTTAGGACTCATTGTCTTAGCTTTTTTTGCATCAAGAATTATTAGCGAAATCATTAGGCGATCGCTATTAACAAAACTTCGGATTAATCGTGGATTGCAAGAAGCGATTACCGTATTCATTAAATATGTACTGATTACCCTTAGCAGTGTAATTATTCTACAAACTGCTGGAATAGATCTTAGTTCTCTAGCGGTGATCGCAGGTGTAGTCGGTATTGGGATTGGCTTTGGATTACAAAATATTGCTAGCAATTTTATTAGTGGACTAGTTTTACTCTTCGAGCAAACTATCAAGGTTGGTGATTACGTTGAAATCGGTGAACTTAAAGGCACAATTGAAAAAATTTCCATTCGCTCCACAATTATTCGTACTGAAGATGATTTATTCGTAATTGTGCCAAACCAGCGATTTATCGAAAACAATACAGTTAACTGGAGTTATGAAGGACATACTTGCCGTATTCATATCCCTGTTAGCGTGGCTTACGACACTGATCTATTGGTCTTAACTGAAGCTTTGCTAACTTCGGCTCGACATGAACCACGGGTATTGTCGAGTCCACCACCAGAAGTTTGGTTTCAAGCATTTGGGAGAGAATCACTGGAGTTTGAGCTATTAGTCTGGATTGATGATCCTGATGCTAATGAACCAATTCGGAGTTCTATTAATTTTCGGATTGCCTACGAGTTTAGATCTAGAGGTATTAGAATTCCTTTCCCAACTAGAGAGATCATCCTGCACAATCCTGAAGCAATGCGGCAAATTATTGTGCCAACAAATCCAGAAGATGATCAACAATTGCAAAATACGAAACAGCTAAATTCTGCTATTCCGCTAGCTAGTAATGAAATAAGTACCAGAAGCCTACGTGATTTATTACGAAAAATATCCTATTTTGAAAGATGCACAGAAGTAGAACTATTTGCCTTAATTGCTAGAGGCTATCGTAAACATTTTGATATCACTGAAATCATTTGTCGTGAAAATGATCCTAGTGAAGAGTTTTACATTATTTTGTCGGGTGTCGTCGAAATCTTTTCAGAAAAGAATAATCAGGCGATCGCCACATTAAGTGAAGGAGAATTTTTTGGTGAGATTTCACTCCTAACTGGTACGCCTCGGACTGCCACGGTAAGAGCTTTGACTGTAGATACAGTTTTATTTGTGGTGGAGCGCCAACAGTTACAAAAGCTACTCAGTGAACATAAAGAATTAGGTGAGCAGATTGCTTTAAAATTATCAGAACGACAGCAGGTTTTAATCAGTCTGGGATTACTCAACGAAGAAGAATTGCAGCGATCGCAATATGCGGCTTTGTCATGGGTACGTGATCGCTTAAATAATATTTTTGGAATTAATTTAGGTAAAAGTCTATAAATTACAGCGCAAAGCGCTGTAAAAATCAAATCTTTAGCAATCCAAATTTTAATGGTTTGTGAGAGTCGGTCGCTTTGAGACTCACTCTCACAAACCATTAAAAAATCGATCCCCAAAGCTTAAGAAACTTGGAATATGTGCGCTATATCACTGCTAGCCATGAGACGATCCCGTACTCTGGGATCATGAACCAGTAAAGTTAGTGGCTACTCATAAGTGATCAAAATGTTTAATATACAAGCGCAAAAAATTAATTCCAGCAACTTAGAATCTCAATTCAATCAATCAATCTGCATTTATCGTAACGACACTGAATTTGTACAAATTATTCGTATAGCTCAACCCAATACTAATTTTTTTGAAAGAGTAGTATTCCCTAATCAATGCATTCAATTTGCTGCGCCCCTGGATGCCTTACTAGAAATCTGTGAATGTGTTTCATCTGGTTTAATTCATGCGGATACGATTCCTTGTTCTCAAATAGCAGTCGTAGCTATGGACATGAATATGGGACTAAATTTATCAAGCCCGAAAGAGTCAAATAAAGATTCGTTGATGGTGATCGCCGCTTAGTTTTGGATTATGTAGTAGCCGTTGCTTTTTTTGTTTTAGGCTTTATTAACTTTATTATTTTTTTCAAAAGAAGAGATTGCATCGCAATCAAATAAATGAAGGCGGCGCGAAGCGCCGCCTTCATTTATTTGGGTTTTATGTTGTAGCTACCTATGCAGTGATTCATCGCGTCCCCAAAAAAACTACAATAAAAGCTAATAAAATATTGACGAAAATCAAAAAAAGTAAGACTGTGACATATAAAGTTGGACTTCTCGGATTAGGAACGGTTGGTACAGGTGTTGCCAAAATTTTCCAAGACCCTGCGGGTCGCCATCCCCTGCTACCTGATATCGAAATCGCGCGGGTGGGTGTGCGATCGCTAGCCAAGCAGCGTGATGTGGCGATCGCTTCCACCATTGTCACAGATAATTTGGCTGCGATAGTTAGTGATCCTGAGATCGATATTGTGGTTGAGGTTATTGGCGGAATTGAGCCAGCCAAAAGTTTGATTTTAAAAGCGATCGCCAATGGCAAACACATTGTTACCGCTAATAAGGCTGTAATTGCCAGACATGGCAATGAAATTTTTACCGCCGCCAAACAAAAAGGCGTATATGTAATGCTAGAAGCCGCCGCCTGTGGTGGTATTCCTGTGATTCAGGCTCTTAAACAAAGTCTAGGTGGTAATCGCATTAGTGAATTGACAGGAATTGTCAATGGCACAACTAATTACATTCTTAGCCGTATGTATTTTGAGGGTGCTGATTTTGACGCAACCCTTGCTGAAGCTCAACAATTAGGCTATGCAGAAGCTGATCCCACAGCCGATGTCGATGGCTATGATGCTGCCGATAAGATGGCGATTTTGGCAAGTCTTGCCTTTGGCGATCGCGTCAAACTTGAGGACATTTATCGAGAGGGGATTCGCTCGATCACCAGTGCTGATATTGGATATGCCAAAGAGTTAGGCTTTACAATCAAGCTCTTAGGAATTGCGCGGCGTACCGATAGCAAAAATGACATTAATTTGGAAATTCGAGTACATCCGACCCTGATCCCGATTCAACACCCCCTTGCGAATATTCATGGTGTCACTAATGCCGTTCGCATTGAAGGCGATCCCATTGGTGAAGTTGTTTTTTCAGGGCCTGGGGCAGGTGCAGGCGCAACCGCTAGTGCTGTAGTTGCCGACATTATCAATGTTGTGGCAGCCTTGAAATCTATGCCCAATCAAGTAAATCAATTAATGGGTTGCTCCCATGAACATTACGCTAAAATAGCCCCCATTGAAAACACCGTAACCCAGTTCTATGCGCGACTGCTAACCCATGATAAACCTGGAGTTATCGGCGATCTGGGTACTGCTTTTGGCAAACACTGCGTGAGCTTGAATGCAATTTTACAAAAAAATACAAGTCATGATGGGCTAGCTGAAATTGTGGTAGTAACGCAAAGAGTGAGCGAGTACAACTTCCAACAGGCGATCGCCACTATCCGCGAGTTAAATACTTTGCATAGTATTCCAACAGTGCTGCGAGTTTTGTGAATATAACAAGCTTGAAAATAGCTGTTAACTCTGAGAGGGAAAATTCGACGTATCTGCCGCATTTTCCTTTTCAGAATCTACAAAATCAGAACTTGCTTTAGAAAATCGTTTGCTAATAAACCAGCGAAATGCCCTCAGAAAATCTACGCTAGAGGAAAGTAAGCGTCTTTTCCCAAACTTACTATACCCAGAGTAGCGAGGAAACCACGGTGTAGGAACCTCGGCAATGTGGTAGCCAAATCCAGCTAAAACTGCTAGCAAATAACGGTGAGTAATGACATCCATAGGAAGAACCGCAACTAATTCTCTTGGTACGAGTTTAATCCAGTTCATATCATGAATTTTTAAGCCAAAGAGCAGACGGCAAGTTGTATTTGCCACATTAGAAGCTAGTTTTTTGCCATCTCCACGATTTTGTCTCCACCCTGCGACTGCATGTACTTCCTTGGTACAAGCTCCTAACAATATAGGGATATCCAACTCAGGATTAGACTCCAAATCTGCTTGACCCCAAAAAATCCAATCGCTAGTGGTATTGGCGATCGCCGTTTTCCATACATGTGTTACTCCAAGTCTTTGAGGATGAGTAATTACCGTCAAAAAGTCATATTTTTGCTGCAACTGTACTAAGATTCGGGGACTCTCATCAGTACTTCCATCATCAATGAGAATTACAGGTAAAGTAAATCCAAGACTGAGAAATGCTTTCTCTATTAAATGAAGAAGTCTTTCAAGGTTTCCTTCTTCATTTAGAGCAGGGATGACAATAGTTACAGAACGACTTTCTAAGGGGAGTTGTTGAGGCAGATTTGCTGCAAGCACAGAAGATCCTGACATAAAATTAGAAACCTATGAATGTTCTAGTTTTGAAAAGCGCAATTTATATTATTTATTCACTCTTTTCCATAAAATACTTTTAAAATAATATGAATCTCTGCGTATTTTAGCTTAGACAAGTTCTTCTCAGGAGATTCAGATAAACTTTTAAATGAATTTACTCAAACTTAGATTTGGCAAGCAACTTTTTAAAATAATATTTCAAGTACTTTTCTAATGTCTATTGATGATCTTCGTGACAAGCATATTCTTGTAATCTCCTCTGTTTACCCCACAACATCTGATGGTAATCATGGCGCTTTTATCCGCGAAGCCGTTTTGCAAATGCGATCGCTCGGAATCAACTTTACAATTTTTGCCCCAGCTTATGAAGGCTCACAGACGCACAACTTAGATAATATTGAAGTTTATCGGTTTCGCTACTTTTTTAAACGTTTTGAAAATCTAGTTCGCGATGGCGCACCAACAAAACTACAAAAGCAGCCTTTATACATATTGGTGGCTCTTTTGTATATTTTGCTTGGGACCTGGCAATTGTTTTGGTTATGTAAGAAACAAAAGCCTGACTTACTCCATGTTAATTGGCCATTTCCCCATGGGCTGATGGCTTATCCTGTAAACAAACTACTTGGTATTCCTATGCTTTTTAGCTTTCATGGAGCAGAGCTTCTATTAGCTAAAAAATTTAACTTTGTTGGGTCAATCTTGCGCTGGCAAATACCAATGGCTAAGGGTGTAACAGCCAATTCTTCATTTACACAAGCACTGATTCAAAAGCTATACAGTGGAGAAGTGACAGTTATCCCCTATGGTTTAACGATTGAGCCAAAACATCCTGTCCCAAGAAAGCCTGAAGAAGATATTAAGCTTTTATTTGTAGGCAGATTGGACGAACGTAAGGGACTACGTTACTTACTAGAGGCTTTACCATTAGTTCTTAGTAAATATTCAGTAAGGTTACGCATTGTTGGCAAGGGGATTTTGGAAGATGAAATCAAGGCTCAATGTCGGGAACTCAAACTAGAGAAAGTAGTCGATTTCTTGGGGTTTGTTAGCAAAGAAGAACTAGCCTATGAGTATGCCTCTTGCGACATTTTTGTTTTGCCAGCTATTGTTGATAGCAAAGGAGATACTGAAGGGTTAGGGATTGTGATGATTGAGGCTTTAGCCCATGAAAAACCTGTAATTGCTAGTGCCGTTGGCGGTATTGTCGATGTTATTCAGTCTGGTGTTACAGGGATTTTAGTAAAAGAAAAAGATCCTCAAGCACTCTTTGAAGCAATTATTGATCTGATAGCTGATCCCATTCGAGCTAAAGAACTAGGTCAGCGAGGGCTAAAAGATATTCAAGTCCGTTTTGGTTGGTCACATCTTGTTTTGTTGTGGCAGGATGTATTTACAAAAGCTTTGACTTAAGCATAATTTTAGATAATTACAAAAACTAGATTCTACTAATCTGTGTAATATGGCTGTACCCCGTCCATTTTCTCGTCTTGTATTGGTGCTTCTAGTCGTTGTTCCCCTAGGAATAATCGGCGTTCTAGCAGTCACTATTTTGTTGCCAACCCTGCGAAATCCTGAGTCTCGAAGCTATTCGTCTGATATTGGTTACCCAGCCCAGCAAAGAAAAGCAGGCAAACCGATCAAGGTAGAGACAGCCGTGGTAAGTCAGCAACCTATTGACGACTCAGTTGCTGCACCTGGTGAGTCAGTCGCCTTACAAGAAGTTGCGCTTCAGCCATTAGTGTCGGGATCTGTTGCAAAAGTATATGTACAAGAAGGCGATCGCGTAACTAAAGGTCAGCCATTAATTGAGCTAAATAAAGAACTTTTTGAAAACGCAGTTGAGACTGCTCGTAATAATATTGCCATCTCTGAAGTTGGGTTGCAAATCATTGAGCAAACAACTAATGATCAGCTATCTTCTTTGGAGGCAAATGTTGAAAGTCTTAAGGGTAGAGTCGCTATTTTTGATGCTAAGCTTAATCAATCAGAGATTCTTGTTAAAGAAGGAGCGCTCTCAAGGTTTCAACTAGCAGATACTGAAGACTTATATCTAATCCGTAAACGCGATCTCTACACTGCTGAGAGAGAACTAGATCGTACTCGTAATGATCTCGCACGTCAGGCTGAAAGTCTGGAATTTAAGCTAAAGAACGATCAAATAGCCTTACAAAATGCCCTTGCAAATTTAGAGCGCACCGTAATTTATGCTCCAAACAATGGACTAGTTAGCCGACTAAATATTAGTGCTGGTGAGGTTGCTAACCTAAATGCCAGGCTATTGACCTTAAGCCAAGATATCGTCTTTAAGGCATATATCGATCAAGCTCGGCTCGACACAGTTAAAGTCGGCGATATAGCGACGGTTAGATTTGTCGCCTACCCCGGTAAAACTTATACAGGGCAAGTAATCCGACTTAATCCCACCGTTGAAACTAATCCTACCCCCGGTAAAGCTGGAGTTAATCGACAATTTACTTATTCTGTATGGATTAGAGTCCAAGATTTGGAAATGGCTCCGGGTTTACAAGGGTATGTGCAGTTTGATCAAGGTAGAACAAGTATGGTAGTTCCCGAAAGTGCTGTAATCCATCTGTCTGCGGGTGAAGGTATGGTCATGCTTGCCGAGTCAGGTAAAGCGGTTGTCAGAAAAGTTAAATTAGGTCGAACTTTCGATAGTCAACGAGAAGTTCTAGATGGATTAGCCTTAGGCGATCGCGTTGTGCTTTCCCCTAGCCCCCTAAATCCTGGAGATAAGCTAGAGACTTCACTTTAGTTTTGAGCGATACAAAAATTTTTTTGCAGGTTAGTTTAAGGATAAGCAAATGTTAAAAGTTATCAATGAGGAGGTCTGTAAAGATCCTGAAAATCTAAATAATCAATTTTTGAATGCAATTCCATTTCCCCATATTGTCATAGACAATTTTTTGCATGAGGATTTGGCAGAAAGAATATTGCAAGACTTCCCAGCATTGTCCCTTATGCATTCTTCTCATCACTATTTGTTTAATCAAAAGTACGAGTTGTCTTTTTGGTCTCAAGTATCTGATTTGTTCTCGGAATTGCATCAAGATTTACTCTCTGATCAATTTAGGGAATTTATTAGCCAAGTTTCTGGCAAGCAAGTATTTATGGATGCCGATTATTGTGGTGAATTGCATCAAGGGCGTGATGGCGGATTTTTAGACATGCATGTTGATTTCAATTTGCATCCAAAAAATGAAACTTGGATACATGAGCTGACTCTCTTAATTTATCTCAATAAAGATTGGCAAGACCATTATGGTGGTCAGTTGCTGATGCAAAATCACGATAATCCCAAAGTATATGAAGTTGCTCCAGTATTTAATCGTTGCACGATTATCCGTTCTGATGAGACAACATTTCACGGTTATCGGCGGTTAAATTTGCCTGAGAATATAACTCGGAAATCAATTTTAGTAAATTTCTATAGAGAAGTTACACCCGAACAAATTCCTACACGCCGCCCAACTGTTTGGGCGACCAAGGAAGTTTCTCCTCTAAAAGCTTTACTTGCTAAGATTTATAACCCAATCAGTTCACTTAAACACCAAGTATTTGGTCTAACGACTGCTGGTGATCGTGAAGAAGCTAAAAAAATCAAGAAACAGCTTAAAAAAGATCTTAATATAAAATAAAAGAAAAGCCTTGCATATTTTGATGCTAACAACTTGTCTTGTAATCAAAAAAGTAGGTAAAAATGTTAACAGTTGTCAATCCTGATGTCTGTAAAGAAACTGAAAAGCTATCCCATCAGTTCCTAAATGCAACTCCATTTCCCTATATTGTCATTGATAATTTTTTGCATGAAGATTTGGCAGAGGAGTTACTTGCACAATTCCCAGACATCTCCCTTATGCATCGTTCTCATCATTACTTATTTACCCAAAAGCATGAATTATCATTTTGGGCTAAAACGTCAGATTTATTCTCAAACCTGCATCAAGACTTACTGTCTGACGAGTTTAGGCTATTTATTAGCCAAGTTTCAGGGAAACAAGTATTCATGGACTTTGACTATTGTGGCGAGCTTCACCAAGGAACTAATGGTAGCTTTTTAGATATGCATCTTGATTTTAATTTGCATCCTACCCATGACAATTGGGTTCATGAGCTAACTCTTTTAATTTATCTCAACAAAGATTGGCAAGATGGTTATGGTGGTCAATTACAGTTGCAACATCAAGAGACTTCAAAAATTTATGAGGTTGCCCCTATATTTAATCGCTGTGCAATCATCCGTTGTTGTGATGAGGATACGTTTCATGGCTATCGACAGCTCAAACTGCCAGATAATGTCACTCGCAAATCAATTTTAGTGAACTTTTATCGAGAGGTTGCACCAGAGGAATCACCACCTCGAAGACCCACTATTTGGGCAACCAAAAAAGTTTCTCCACTAAAAGCTTTTTTAGCAAAGATCTACAATCCAATTAGTACGCTTAAACATCGGTTGTTTGGGCTAACTACAGCAGGCGATCGCCATGAGGCTGAGAAAATTAGAGCCCGTAATCAAAACAAGTAATTAGAAATAGTTAGAGATTGTTATGAGTTAAATTTGTATGCCCATGAAAATTGTATTGCGATTACTAAATTGGGCTTCGTCTCAAGTAAATAGACAAAGAATTATTCTTCTTGTTGGTTCTCTTGCATTAATCTTGAGTACTCGATCGGTATGGTATGTTTTGCCACCAGATACTTTAGAAGCTTTTGGAGTCAGTCTTGCGATCGCTAATTACTACAGAATAATACCATTTTTATGTGGGTTGCTAGGTCTAACTTTTATGGTTTGGGAAGTTAGAGGTCAAGCTCTACGCTTACTTTTTTGGAGTGGGTTACTTATAGTTTTACTCTTTCCCTGTTTTCAAGTTACTTGGAACCCTGTAACTACATTCTTAGCGAATAATTATTATAGTCAGAACGCTAGAGTTGATCGTCACGTAGAAAGAAATTTCTCAGAAATACAAGCACAATGGAAACAAAATATAGTCTTAGATGAGCCAGATATACCAGAGCCTAGCTTAAATGCTTTAATCAAAAATAGTGGCTTTTTACAATTTTCTTCAATAGAAAGATTTATTACTAATATTCTTGGCTATAATGTCAACTTTTTTGCATATATTAGCCTGAATTGGGCGATCGCAATTCTGGGATTTTCAATCTATTTATTTGGATTATATTTAGATAAAAACCAAAGAGCCTTAGAGCTATTTGGAAGGGATATGAAAAACTTACTACCTTGGATATTAGTAGGGTTTATCTTTCTATCTATATCAATACTATTACCAAATATTATTCATTACCATTTAAATACATCCTACGCTAAAGGAGATTATCGCTTTGTCCAGAGCATGAGCAAAACCTTAGCAACTTTATATCCTCCTTTGCAAGGTGATAATTTCTTTTGGGAGCGTCTTGGAAAAGCAGGATATTATCACGATCAGCCAGACAACTCTTTAGTTGAACTGGTAAAAGGCTTAGAAAGCTATCGCCGAAAAGATTGGGTTAATGCTGAAACTCATTTTCAAGAATCACTAATCCTCCAACCGAAAAATTTTTTAGTCAGGGGATATCTTGCTTCAGCAATTTTAAATCAGGGTATTAGTGAGTTTAACGATCTAAGTAATCGCAATACAGCAACTGCTGCTAATTCGTTTGAAAGAGTTTTAACGGTCTTTCCAAATCATACGGAAGCTCTTTATGACTTGATGTTAGCTAAAGCTGTTGGTGGTGAGTTTGACAAGTCTGCGGATACTGCATTAAAGATTATTGAAAATCAAAAATATGCACAACGTCCACGTTCAGCATTATTAGGACAAGCATATTTACATCTTGCTTGGAAAGGCTTTAAAGATAAAGACTATCAAAACGCTTGGCTACGCTATCGTCAATCAGTTGATGATAGCGCATGGAAAATTGTTATTGAGGAAGAGGAATGAAACGATTTGGTCATTCTCTGTTGGCTTTAGCTTTAGTTCTAACTCTTGGTTGTTTGCTAGGAATGTTAGGCTTTGCGATATGGGACAAACCACCCACCCCCTTAACTCCAGTTCCATGGTCTTCTACAGCACAGTGGATCGGATCGCCGCAACCAAGTTACCGTCTCTATGCTCGTTATACTTTTAATCTTACAAACAAAGCTCAGGCTGCATGGTTGAGACTTAGTGCAGACAATAGCTTTATTCTTTACGTTAATGGGACACAACTTGGGCGGCAATTAGCGACAACAAATAGTTCTTTATCTTTTGCCAGTCGGAATACTTTAGCTAATCAAAATATTAATGATAGTGAACCCTATGATGTTCGCCTTGAAAATCGATTTATTGGATATCATAAACACTGGAAACAAACATTTTATGTTGATATAGCTAAGGTTTTGAATGTTGGTGAAAATGTAATTGCCTTAGAAGTTCAAAAGCATAGACAAGATGTGCGTGTGGTAGTTGAAGGATATGTTTATCCTTTGAAAGGGGCGAAACCAATAAGTATTACAACTGGAGAATCGGATTGGAAAGTAGCTACACTTGCAGAAAATAGCCAGAGCATTCCTTGGTTTGAGACAGGATTTACTGATAAAAACTGGGTAACTGCGAAGTTAGCAGGGGCAATCAAAGAAAAAACTTTTAGTAGATTGAGTCAAAATATTTATGATCGCTTTTTAGAAGGATCTTGGATTACTGGCACTGAGAGCAACAAGGAAGAACTCTGGTTGCAAAAAACTTGGGATATTGATCAATCTCAAGGAACTCAAGAACGGGCTTTCATTCGATTTGCTGGAGATGGGGAATATTCCTTGTTGATCAATGGTCAGATGGTAAGTGCATATGAGAGTGATGATAATAGAAGACTGCACCTATTTGAAGTTACCAATTTGCTAAGAAGTGGTCAAAATATTTTAAGTGTAAGAGCTGCTAGATCTCTAACTATTAATTCAGATGATTCTAAGAGAATTCCTTTGGGATTTTTCTTGGATGGCTGGCGAGAGACTATGAATGGTGAAATTATTAATCAGATTGCTACTGATTCAAGTTGGCAAACATCTTCAAATCCAAATTTTGATGAATCTTCTCCTAGCGCGATCGCCTATAGGCTGCCAGATCCTCAAGAATTTAATCGCCAATTTGAGGGTAATGCTTACTTATTAAACTATCCAGACTTTTTATTACATAATATTTTTTGGCAGTCATTAGGTGTGGGAGCAGCTATTGCTAATGCTTTGTTAATCGGACGATTGGGCTTTTTTACTTCTGGCGTTTGGAACTCATTAACTGCTGGTGCAGGAGTAATGTTGCCAGGGACATTATTCTTAATAGGGATGGGATTACTTAAACACCGCTATGCAGAGTCGGAAATGGGCTTATTATTTGCCCAGCCTTTTACCAATATATTGATATTGTTTGGATTTATTGGGATTCAAGTTATCACCTTATTAGGTTCCCTTTTGTATAATTCACAATACGCATATAGCCCCAAGGTTAAGGAATCATTGATAGATGAACAGAAAGTGCATTCTTGGTCATCAAATTGGACTTGCTTACTCACGAATCTGCAATTATCTAGTTGGGGACAATGGATATTGCTGACGATGATTGTTGCCATTGGTTTTGGCTTAAGGGCTTATGACTTAGCATCAACATCAAGAGACTCCGATGAAAATACTTCCCTTGATGCAATTAGAGGAATTCTCAATACAGGTGCACCCGTCGCTACTTCAGGTATTTGGTATACTCGCGGACCACTGTATCACTACTCTGTTGCACTTTGGCTGAAAATATTTGGCTTCTCCTCTGAAAATGCCAGATTTACATCCGTTATTTTTGGAACAATCACTCTAGTTATCGTATTTTTACTGGCGCGTAAGTTTACTGGCAAAATATGGCTAGCTCTATTAGTTACGGCAATTTTAGCGATCGATCCATGGGAATTAGCAATTTCGCGTAATACTCGATTCTACCAGTTCTTGCAAATGAATGTGATGTTTGCTTTCTGGTTTTTTACTAAGGGATTTATTTTTAGAGAAGGTAAAACCTATCAACATTTATTCTTTATTTCCACAATGGCTTTTTTACTTAGCCAAGAAGGATATTTGACACTTTTGCCTTGTTTCCTAATTGGATTTCTCTGCTTTTATAGACCATTCTCTCTCAAGAAAGATTGGTCTATTGTTTTGAGTAGTGCCATGGTATTAATAATATTTGGCTTTAATGGTATCTTTTTTCTAATTCGTTGCTTAACGCCACCTGTAGGTATATCAAGTGGCTCATCGGTACAGGTCAAACTCCAGTTAGGAGATATTACTGGATTTGCGGAAGGCTTGCTAGTAGGTAACAGCAGAATTAATGTTATCTATAGTCTGTTTTTTTTCTTGGGGTTTGTTTATTTTCTAATTAAAAGAAATACTAAATTAATCTTTCTATTTAGTAGTATCTGCCTTTTTCTATTGTCAATTACAATTTTGGTAGTTCAAATTTCTCCCCGTTATACTTTTGCAATTTATCCACTTTTTGTGACTTTATCTGTTTACAGTGCATTTTGTATTTTAGGAAGCCTAGGGAGAATGCTCGAGAAAGGAATTAGCAACTTATTACCGTTGAGAGTGATCGCCTTGGCTTGCGTCGCTCTGATATTCATGGGTAATCTAGAACCGAGCAGGGTACTAGCAGGCTATCAAGATGCACTAGCGAGACAAAACCCTGAATTGTTTGACTATGTCAAGCAAAACTTACAACCAGATGATGTTGTAATTGCCAACTTACCTGCTGCTGCCGCTGTTTCACTTGGTAAGCTGGATTACTTTTTACCATCTCAAGGTATTTTGAGCCTCGATGGTTTTTACTTAAAACAAGGCCGAATGATTGATCGCTGGGCAGGTGGTAAGGTAGTCAATAGTGTCGATCAATTTTCTGAAATATTAAACCAGTCAAATCGCATTTGGATTCAGCTAGATGACAATCCACAACCTAAAGAGCCAAATCAAAAGCAACTCTATGACTATGTGCGATCGCTAGGAAAATCCGTATTTGAACCCTATGGAGTTCGGCTACGGTTGTGGCAAAAAGCCGATGGTTTGCTCCCAAGAGAGACAAATGCAGGGAAAGACTTAGGAAATTATTGAATTTTACCCAACTTTTAAAGCTGTTAGAAGCTATCTATGAAAGATAAGTTACCAATATTATTCAAGGCAACGGTTAGTTTCGCGATACTAGCCTTTATTTTTACTCGCATTGATCTTAACCAAATTGCAACCCGTCTACAATATCTATCCTTACCTTTTATAATTTTTGCTTTGCTCTTTTATACTGGTTGTCAATGGCTGAGTTGTCTGAGATGGCAAGTTGTACTCAAATCTGCGGGTTACCACATACCAATTCCCTATTTACTGAGCAGTTATTTTGCGGGGATGTTTGTCAGCATTTTTTTACCGAGTTCAGTTGGAGGAGATTTTTATCGTGTTTATCGGATTACTAAAGTGATCGATGCTCCAGAAACAGCGTTTGCGTCGGTTTTTTTGGAAAGATTTACAGGGTTAGCAGCCGTTTTTGCCCTTGCTCTTGTGGGTATACCACCAGCACTTAAAATTATTGGCAGTTGGGATATTGTTTTGCTCTTCCTTGTCTGTGCTTGTGTCATTTGGGGGGGATTTCTTTTGATTGCTAGTCCTTTGCTGCTGAGTTGGAGCAGACCTTGGCTAAAGAAAATAAGGCTGGGAGGTCTATGCGATCGCCTTGACAAAGTTCAGCTTATCGTTATTCAATACCTCAAACATCGACAATCACTAGGGCTTGCGATCGCGCTTTCCTTTGTTGTCCAGCTATCAATAATTTTTTATCAATATTTACTTGCTCAACAATTAAAAATTCCTATTTCCTATTTGGAGCTTTTAGTGTTTACCCCCATATCTATAGTTGTGACCTTGATGCCGATTTCCTTGGGCGGTTTAGGCATTCAAGAAGGTTTATGGGCTTATTTATTTACTAGAATTGGATTAACTGCTGAACAAGCTGTACTCTTATCTCTTACTTTTACAATACTTGGTTGGGTTCTTGCGCTTCCTGGAGCCATAATTTTGCTACTAGATTCCCAAGGCTTAAAAAACACAAAATAATTAGGATGAAAATTGATGAGCCTAAGATACTTATTAGCGACAACCGCAGTATGCACAGCTTTTACCTTCTCTGGGTATTTAGGCTGTTCTACTACAGGAAATATTCCATTAGCTGAGGCACAAACTCCTGTGGGTTCTCAATGGAATGTTCTTAGCAAAATTGATCCCAATTTTCTAGGATTTTTGGTGAAAGCCGTTGTCATTGATCAACAAAGTGGAGCAATTGGACGTAACAAACAAGGATTTATGTCTGTTGGGTTTCAACGTTATTCTAGTAGATTTATTACTCACGGCATTTTAACTAAAAACGTTGCTATGGTGGACATTGGGCTCAAAAGTATTGAATATCCACTTCCTTTTCAGCAAAATGATGGTAGTTTTCAAGACTTTGAACCCAACACCAAAGGCAAAAGTTCGCCAACAAGTGTCGCATTCTATTTGAATGACGTTGGTCACAGTTTGGTCCTTTGTCAAAAATCTCGATGGTTTCAAGAGAGTAAAGAAACTGATTATCTGCGTAAAAGGATCAATCAGCTCCAGCCCAAAATTTCTACCTCTCTAACTTGGCTTATGACCAAAGAAGCTGAATTAATTAAAGGTGATGGCAATGGTAGGGCAACTAATCGACTATGGAAGAATGCTATTGCCTACTATTTAACTGGAAGAGCGCTTGATCGCAAGGATGCTGTGCACTTAGGAGATAAGTTTGCACTATTGTCCTTGCAACAACAAAATTCAGCAGGAGCATTTCTAGAAAAGAATGGCTTTGATAGTAGCTATCAAAGCGTCTCTTTACAAGAAGCATTGCTGTACTATACTAATCTGAGTTCTCAGGCTAGCCAGAGAACTATGGTGTGGGATGCAGTTAATCGTGCCGTTAAGTTAGAGTTAGCCTCCATTGCTCCAAACGGTGAGATTATCACGAAAGGAAATACAAGAGTTTTTGTAGGTGGGGAAACTTACTTTGATAAGGAGAAAAGTGTGGATTACTTAGCTTTACTTCAAGGGTTGGCGTACTATCATCAACTAACACAAGATCCAGCTATTAAGAATGCAATGGATCGAGTATATACTTTCTACTCAAAAAAATGAATTCCATGTCAATCCCCCTAATACTTTACTACAATCCTTACATATGGCAATCCTACTTTTTCAAAGATTACCCCTTAGATATCTTCTACAAATCAAAATATCTACAAATGATAAATGATTTAGGACTGCCATATAAAGCTATTTGAATTAAGGAGAAAATCTATGAGTAACCCATGTGTATCAGTTATAGTCCCTACCTACAATTCTGCAATTTATTTGGAAGAATGTTTAAAGTCTATTATTGCTCAATCCTACAAGAACACTGAACTAATCGTCGTAGACAATAGCTCACAAGATAATACACAGATGATCGCCAAGAAATATACTGATTTGGTCTATGTCAAGGGTCATGAAAGAAGTGCTCAGAGAAACTTCGGTGTTGCCCAGTCTAAGGGTGAATATATTCTGATCATTGATAGTGATATGGTGTTAACAGAGGGGGTTGTACAAGCCTGCGTTGATACCATTCGTGGAGACTCCAAGCTAAAGGCTTTGATTATTCCCGAAGAATCCTTTGGAGAAGGCGTTTGGGTTCAATGTAAAAAATTAGAAAGATCATTTTATAGTGGAATTGACTGGCAAGAGGCTTCAAGGTTTTTCGATAGACAGACATATCTTGAAGTAGGTGGATATGATGAGTCCATTACAGGTCCTGAGGACTATGATCTTCCCAACCGCATTGAATCAAAATATGGTTCTGAGTGCATTGGTAGAGTCAAAGCATTGATTTACCATAATGAGCGCAATCTGAATTTGATTGCATATTGTCGCAAGAAATTCTACTACGCAAAGACTTTAGATCTGTATATTCGTAAAGATGAAAATAAGGATCGGTTACATAAACAAACTTCAATCCTTCGTAGGTATGGTGTGTTTTTTGCCAAACCTGCCAAGCTTTTCAAGAATCCTCTTTTGGGAATTGTCATGTTGTTTATGAAAACCTGTGAGTTTGCTGCTGGAGCTTCAGGTTATGTAATCGGTAAATTTTCGCCTAAGTAATCTTTTCTAAAACTTTACCTGTGAGCGATCGCCCCATATAATTGCTGTTTCTGGATTGAGAAGCGATCGCATTATTTGTAACTATCCACTCTAAGCTTGGATCGAAAAGAGTTGTGAGTTTGGGTTGTGCCAGTCCTAACGTTTTTGCTGGGTTAACGCTAAGGGCTTGCCAAAGCTCACTAGCAGTTAGTAATTCTGTTACTACTAAGTTTTGCCAGAGGACGGGGAGGGCAAACTCTAAGCCGATCGCACCTACGGGTGCAACTTCAAAAGGTACAACTTTTTCTTCGTAAGCACGGGGAGTATGATCGATCGCAATGCTATCGATGGCTCCTGATTTGATACCTGCAATTAGAGCGAGGCGATCGCTTTCACTGCCGAGAGGTGGCATCAGGCGGAGATTAGGATCATAGGTTGCTAAATCGCGATCGCAGTGACAAAGATGTAACCAAGTGGTACTCGCTGTTACAGGTAATCCATCATTTTTGGCTCGAGCCATTAGTTCTACACTCTGGGCGGTAGAAATCCTCATGAAATGGGTGGGGGCTTTGGTGAGGCGTACTAGCTCAATTAAGGCGGCAAGGGCTGTAGTCTCGGCGGCGGCAGGATAGCCAGTCATGCCGTATTGGATCGACCATCTACCTTCACGAATTACGCCACTATCTGCTAGGTCAGAGTTTTTGGGAAATAGGGCAATTGGTTTACCGAGTGGTCTGATATATTCCATTGCACGACGTACAAGCAGTAAATTGCTAATTGCTTTGCCATCAGTAAAGCCAATTACGGAATCAGCTAGCTCAGCCATGTCGGTGAGTTGTTTACCTTCTAGCCCTTTGGTGATTGCACCCCAAGGTTGCAGAGTATTTCCATGTTTTTGCTGCACATTGCGCCAAAACTCTAGAGCGGCAATATCATCGATAGCAGGTTGGGTATTGGGCAAAATGCCAACGGTGGTAAATCCGCCATTTTTTGCTGCTTGTACTAGTTCCGATATCGTTTCGGTAGATTCATGCCCAGGCTCGCAGCTAGTGCTGTAAAGATCAATTAGCCCTGTTCCTAGGACGACACCTGAACGCGGATCAATGTTGATGTTCTCAGGAATTTGGGATGGCTCAAAGTTGAGATGAATTTGGCGATCGCTATCAACAAAAACATCGGCAAAAGTGTCAGAAATATTTGATGATGAGGATGTATCAAGAATGCGTACTTGCTTGAAGAGAACTGGGTAAGTTAGGGGATTTTCTAGGGGCATATAAAAAAAAGGAAAAAGGAAAAAAGGAAACTATGGCTTTCTTGCTTTTTCCTTTATAACGGTTTTATTGAACAATATTTAGCGATCGCTGATTTTGGTAATAACTGCGCCATTGCCATTTGCCTTGTGTATCGACTGTGGGTGTGAATACGCGCACATCAAGGGAATTCAAGCCAATTTCTTGGACGACAATTTCGGGATAGCGATCGCCACTGATCTCTTGAAGCCCATAGAGGGCATAGCTGCTCACACTGTCATTAATGTAGGAAAGTGCTCTAGTATGGGTCAAAATTGGTTCTGAAGTCCAATCTCCGCTTGCTGATTTTTGTAACATGACTAACATGCTGTACTCCTGACGCTCAAGGGCAGGACGGGATAGAAACTCTTGCCACACTTGGGAATCAAAGCCTGCGGGACGAATGGGGTTGTCGAGGCGCAAGCCTGCAATGATTTCAGGCTGATTGTCGCCGTCGATATCGGCACATACTAAGGAGGCGATCGCTACTTGTGAGATTGAGGCTTGATTTGCCCCAAGTTTTACAAATAAATTACGCGATTTTTCGAGTACAAGGGGTTGGATTTTGCTGGGGCAGTTAAAAAAGTAGGTGCGATCGCTTGTCATATTAACGCGATCGCTAGCCACAATTGTTAAATTTGGCTGTCGCAAAATCGCAGGATCAAAGCTTTTGGTTGATTGATTTTTCTCATTTTCGGCTGGTGCTTGTACTTTAAAGCTGGCGATCGCTCCAAAAGTATCGGAGCCACGCACCCCACTGACTTGAAACATGCCTAGTGGTTTACCAAACTGGATTAATGAAAAACTGCTACCTAGAGGAATTGATTGAATTACCCGATCTAAACTGCCTAACTGTTCTACTAAGTCGGAAGGGACAATTCCTTCGATCGTCTTACCATCGGGAGAAGCTTGGATAAATAAGAAAATCGGGACAGGTGATTTATCTACTTCCGTTTTTTTGTCATTATTTGGGCTAAAGCAAGCATTAAGACCAATAGCAATTCCTAAGATTAAGAGAGATGTCGATAGAGAGCAGTAAATTTTGTGGCTGAATTGTCTAAATGGCATGATATGCGGGCAGTCTAGAGGTGTCTGTCTCAAAAATATAAGTGTATGCTTTGCACACACTTATATTTTATTGGGATTTATTTTATTTGGATTCCATCACTTCTGCTAAACGTTCAACAGCTAAGGTCAGACGCTCTTGAGGATCAGGTTTGACTTCAGCCGCCGCTTCTTCACGGACTTCTTTACGCTTCATAGCCTCAAAGGAACGAATGATCAAGAAAATCACAAAAGCGATAACTAGAAAATTAATCACTGAGGCAAGAAACACACCATATTTAATGCCATTGATTTGCAGCTTGGCAAGATCTTCAACATTGGCAGCTTTGAGCGCGGGATTCAGGAGCAAAGGAGTGATGATGTCCTCAATCAAAGAAGTGACAATTTTGCCAAAAGCGCCGCCAATAATCACCGCCACGGCTAGATCAATCACATTGCCTTTCAAAATAAAGGTCTGAAAGTCTTTAATAAAACCTCCAGCCGCACGTCTACCATTTTGTAAAGCCATAGAATACTTCTCCTTAAATCCTTAAATAATTAAGTCTGACTATAATGGGACAGCTTTGTACTGCTCATTACAACTCTAAAATAAACAGGTTTTAATTATCAGGCTTTTGATCCCGTTTTACTGATCGTGATTCTTTAATCTCAGTCATAACCCTAAACCAAGGCAAAGCGATCGCTTGGTGGCGATATAACCGATACATCAAATACATACAAAGAGCAAAATAGCCCGAACTTAAGGTTGCTTTGATTAATTCTGAGGTAACTTGCAAAGTTGCACCCTCGGTTGGCACGCCTCCCATTGCGCCATAGGCGATCGCCCAAGTCAACATCAAGGCGATCGCCACTTGGCTAACATCGCGTACTTTGCGACTGCTTCTTTGCCGTACCAAGGCGATCGCCGATGGGATTAGCCCAAATATTGGCATTAAACAAAAAAACATTTCAATGCGCTCTTTGGTCGAATCACGAGATATTTGGTCGGGAGTCTCGATTTGGCGATCGCGCTTAGAATAACGGCTCATAACTTTACCTTTACTTCTGTGACGATGTTACAGCGCTGCTGACTTAAAACCCAGAAAAGTTTTTGAAAGCGGCGCTTCGCGCCGCTTTCAAAAACTTTTCTGGACTACTAAAGCCTCAATAGGCTGTATAGCATATGCAAGCATAGCGGACAGTTCTATAAATGTTATCGCAATGTAAGTTTTGCTGAGGACATAAAACCCAAATAAGTGAAGCGCCACCTTCACTTATTTGGGTTTTGAAATGTTAATAAACTAAAAAACTCTGTGGAATCTACCTCACCATAGGTCAAAATTTATGACGGTCAGTAGTAACCTTAAAAACCGAGAACCCTATAATGTCTGCCCAGTGGGCGGTATAGAATGGGGCTTTGGGTTTTAATTATGATTAGGGTTCTGCAATTCAATAAAGAACCGATTTTTGATGGTGCGGCTTCGCTGCGCCATCAAAAATCGGGTTCCTTATTTTACGGCGAAGCCCTTCGTTACTTACTTCATTAATTTTAAACGGAGCAAATCTTTACTTCGATGGATGCAGCAACGATTCAAACTTTCATTGCAACTAACTTAAACCTGTTGGCTGGAGCAGCATTTAAAGTTATTGCCGCGATCATTCTCTGGTTTATTGGGCGCAAATTAATCGATTTTTCGATCACCATTACCTCTAGTGCGCTTAAAAAACAACGCATTGATCTCACCCTGATCAGCTATTTAACTTCTAGCCTCTCAGTATTACTCAATATCATTCTCGTTGTAGCCCTTCTTGGTTACTTTGGCGTTGAAACTACCTCCTTTGCAGCGCTTTTAGCGGCGGCTGGTATTGCGATCGGTGCAGCATGGAGTGGCTTGTTAGCTAACTTCGCCGCAGGTGTGTTCCTGATTGTTTTGCGCCCCTTTCAAGTAGGCGATTTTATCTGTGCTGGTGGAATTACAGGCACAGTAGTAGAAATTGGCTTATTTGTAACAACCGTCGATACACCTGATAACGTGCGTACATTTGTTGGTAACAACAAACTTTTCTCTGACAATATCCAAAACTTTTCTACTAATCCCTATCGTCGTGTGGATCTTCAAGCACAACTAGATCATTCTGTTAACCATAATGAAGCAGTACGAGTTCTCCAAGAGCGAATCTGCAATATTCCCAATGTAGTTAGCAATCCTGCTCCTGTAATCGAAATTATCGACTTCACTCCCATGGGCCCAGTGCTTGCAGTAAGACCTTTCTGCAACAATACTCACTATTGGCAAGTCTACTTTGACACCAATCGGATCATTCGCGAAAGCTTTAGTGAATCAGGATTTCCTATTCCTCAACAACACTTCCAAATTCGTCAGTCTTAAATCTCAAAAGCCTCGCTAAGCGAGGCTTTAGCCACCTGTATCAGGACAAATCAAAACCCAAATAGTGTGAGGCGGCGCTTCGCGCCGCCTCACACTATTTGGGTTTTATGTCCTAACAAGAATGGCTACAGCTATACAGAGATGCTGAGATCGAAATCTTGATGTCAGCGACGACCAACTTAGCGCGATCGCAACAGAAACAATGAATCATGTACTAATTGGAATATCTGGCGGCATTGCTGCTTATAAAGTTTGTGAGGTGGTTTCGAGTCTAGCCAAACGTGGAATCAAAGTGCGAGTAATCCTGACGCGATCCGCCTCGGAATTTGTGACTCCACTTACCTTTGCGACACTCTCACGACAACCAGCTTATACCGATGCAGACTTTTGGCAACCGAGTAATGGTAGACCCTTGCATATAGAGTTAGCAGAATGGGCAGACGTAATTTTATTAGCACCCATGACCGCAAACACCTTAGCAAAAGTTGCCTATGGAATGGCGGATAACTTACTCACAAATACCTTACTCGCGGCTGAATGCCCAATTCTATTTGCTCCAGCGATGAATACGATGATGTGGTTACAACCCACTGTCCAAGAGAATTGGCATAAAGTTTTGACATTCCCAAAATATACTGCGATCGCACCGACCGATGGAATCCTCGCCTGTGATGCAGTTGGCACTGGACGGATGGCAGAACCAGAAATAATTTTGGAATATCTAGAGTCTTTTCTGTTTACTCAAGGGAAACAAGATCTCCAAGGAAAGAAGATTTTAGTGAATGCAGGCGGAACCAGAGAATTTATCGATCCTGTTCGCTTTATCGGTAATCCCTCCACAGGGAAACAGGGGATAGCGATCGCCAAAGCAGCCCTCCATCGCGGCGCAAAAGTTACCCTTATAACCACCTCTAGTTCTTCTATTCCTCTGGGAGAGGTTTCGCTATCGGTGAGAGCAGTCCGTACTTCCGCAGAAATGCACCAAGCCATGCTCGAAGAATTTCCTAACGCCGATATCACGATCGCGGCGGCGGCTGTTGGTGATGTGCGATCTAAAATGCAAAGCGATCGCAAGTTACCAAAATCGGAAATCCCCTTGAATTTAGAACTCGAATATATTCCTGATATTATTGCCGATCTCACCACTCGTAAACGTCCTGAGCAAATTCTGGTAGGCTTTGCGGCTCAAACTGGAACTGAGGCAGAGGTTTTGGCAGCAGCACAAGAGAAGTTAGCGCGAAAAGGACTGGATGCGATCGTGGCGAATGCTGTCAATACTTCCCTAACAGGGTTTGGTACTGATACTAATCAAGCCATATTTATCCACAAAGAGGGGCATGAGCAAACTACTCCCCTCTGCTCAAAATTAGAACTTGCCCATCGCCTATTCGATTTCCTATAGCAATGTAAGTTTTGCTAATAAAAACCAAAAGATAAGTGGCGGCGCGAAGCGCCGCCACTTATCTTTTGGTTTTTGATTTGTCCTAGCTATCTCTCTAGAGTGGGTGTAAAATGTCTAAGTTTTAGAAAATATTGGGCTTGACATGCTAAAGACTTTCGGTATCATTCGCCAAACCGTAATAGTGACTATTTGTTCATTTACGCTCACAGCAGGTGAATTTGTTCAAGCTCAATCTGACTCTAACCCCATCTTAAAAATTGGTATTGTGCAACGTTTTGGCGAAAGACCGCAAGATAGACTGACCCTCAAGGCAACATCAGGTGGACAACTGACACTTTCTTTCCCCTCGGCTGATGGTACAAGTACCCAAACTATAACAAGCGATCGCGTAGTAATCGAAGTCGCATCACAGCCATTATCGCAACCAATTCTTGAAGAGAAGATCGTTCTGAGTAATCATCGCAGCTTTGAGAATGCGGCGGCGAGTGCCTTCCATTGGGGAGAGAAGGGCGTTCAAACAGAAATGGCTCAACCAAGACGTTGGCAAGTCTGGGCAAAGCGTGATGTCTATGACTCAATGTTATTACGCTATTTGATGTTTTATACCCTACGATCGCAAGGTAATTTAACTGTGCAACTCGATCGCCGTGTATTGCCTCAAAAAGCGATCGCCTCCTTTACCATCGGAGATTTTCGATATAATCGCGATCGCCTTGATGTTAGTAGTAGTACAGGAATTGTGGAAGTTAGCTATCAACGCGAGAATAAAGCTGAAATCAACAATCGTCCCTATGCAGGTACACTCAGATTACAACCCAATGCCCATCAAAATTTTACGCTAGTTAATAACGTTCCCTTAGAAACCTATGTGCGCGGTGTGGTTCCCCATGAAATTGGCTACAACGCGCCCTATGCCGCAGTCCAAGCGCAAGCAGTTTTAGCCCGTACCTATGTTTTGGCAAGTTTGCACCGTTTTAAAGTCGATAACTATGAACTCTGTGCCGATACGCAATGCCAAGTCTATCGAGGTTTAGAAGATACAACGGAAGTAGCTGATCGGGCGATATCTGACACTAGAGGCTTAGTGCTGACCTATAACAATCGCGCGATCGATGCTTTGTATTCCTCAACCACAGGGGGCATTACCGCCAACTACAACGATATTTGGGATGGCACACCCCGCCCCTATTTACAATCAGTACTAGATCTTGCTAAGCGTCCAGAAAATATGCGATCGGCGAATATTAGTGACGATAAGAATTTGAAAGCATTTTTAGAGCGGCAAGAAGGATTTAATGAGGTGGGGTGGAAAAATCTGCGTTGGCGGAGAGTTGGCACGTTAGAAGAATTGCAAACATCTTTGAAAAAGTTTTTACGCTTCTCTGGAGATAATACGACGAACTTTAATGCGATTAAGCAATTACAAGTCACCAAAAGAGCCGCTTCAGGACGAGTGTTAGAGATGGAAGTAACCACTGATACTGGCAAAATCATTGTCAAAAAAGATGAAATCATTGATGCTTTTGATCCACCTGACAGCACGTTTTTTAAGCTAGAGCCAATTTATCAAGATAAGGTATTAACTGGATATGCTTTTACTGGTGGCGGCTTGGGGCATGGTGTGGGCATGAGTCAAACAGGTGCTTACAATTTGGCGCGTATGGGCTGGACTTATGATCGCATTCTCAGTTTCTATTACACAAACGTCCAGCTAGAAAAGCTACGTCCTGAACATTACCAATAAAAAAGAGATAGCACGCATTGCGTGCTATCTCTTTTTTATTGTGGAGAGTTAAATTAAGAGCAAAGCTCTTAATTTAACTCTTTTCAAAATTTAGAAAGGAAATGTCAGGGTGTCTGGGAATAAGCGGTTAGCTTCAATCAATACACCAGCCGTAATGGTCATCCATACAGCAGCTAAAACAGGAGCAGATGATAAGAAACCTTTCAATGGAGTTCTCCTTTTAAATAGTTTTGATAAATTCTCTAAGTGGAAATATGCTGAGGGTAATTTTTAAAAGCTTTGTTTTGCAAAGCTTTTAAAAATTACTTGCATATCTAACGAGGTGAGACAGTAACTTCGTTTTCAGGAGCTACTAGTTCGCCAGTACCAAACTCTTTGAGAGCAGCAAGGGGCCATGCAAAGCCAGTTAGCATGTACTTAACAGCTAGAGGAAGATCGATGAGGATTTCCTTTTGAGCTGCGGTTGCTGTGTCCTTACGGATCGCAATGAGGTAAGCACGACCTACCCAGCCAATCCAACCAGCGATGTATAGGAACATCAAGGCAGGAATGGTGAATTCGCCAGCTCGACTCCAACGACCATCACTGATCAAGTGAGGTAAACCCTCTTCACCGCAAAGTAAGCCAGCCTGTGCATATTTTGCAAAGCGAGCTTCGGTTTGAGCGATTTTACCTTTGAGGTATTCCGCAGGACCACTGCCAGCTTTGAAGTTAGCTAGACGAGCGGTGTAACCATCAACTTCTGATGTCAGACGATCTTGAAAAGCAGAAGAGGTTGCACAAGGGGTCAAGGCATTAAATGAGAATTCTGCGTATGCAGCAGGGGTTGCAGCAAGGCTTACGCCAAACCACAAGCTAATAACTAGAATGAGAGCAAAAAGTCTTTTCATGGACTAACCTTAATTTACCTTGGTTTAAGATAGGCAAAAATAACGAGATTTTCGTTTGAGAACTTAGCCTCAGATCCTATATCAGCGATCGCGCCTTGGTAAAGCAATCTTCACATCCTGTAAAGTAAGTTATCAATTAAGATGATCTAACTGCCGCAAAGCGGCAGTTAGATCATCTTAATCTTGTTTAGAAATGCCAACTATTCTTGCGATCGAATCTAGCTGTGATGAAACTGCGGCGGCGGTGGTATGCGATCGCCACATCCTCAGTAGCGTAGTTTCATCGCAAATTCAGACCCATGCACTCTATGGTGGCGTTGTGCCTGAAATTGCAGCCCGTCAGCATGTGGAGACGATTAATCCTGCGATTGCTCAAGCCTATCGGGAATCGGGCAAAACATGGGCAGATATTGATGGGATTGCGGTGACTACTGCCCCCGGATTAATTGGTTCGCTGATGATCGGTGTGACTGCGGCGAAAACCTTGACAATGTTGCATAAAAAGCCTCTAATCGCCGTACATCACCTTGAGGGGCATATTTGTTCGGCTTTGTTAGCTGATCCAACTTTAGAGCCACCTTTCTTGTGTTTACTAGTCTCTGGTGGACATAGCAGCATTATTTTAGTGAAGGACTACACCGACTATCAGGTGATGGGTAAAACTCGCGATGATGCGGCGGGTGAGGCTTTTGATAAGGTAGCGCGGTTGTTAGGTTTGGGTTATCCAGGGGGACCAGCAATTGACAAAATTGCGATCGCGGGAAATCCTAAAGCCTACAAATTGCCACAGGGTAGAATCCCAGATTTTCCCTATGATTCCAGTTTTAGCGGTTTAAAGACTGCGGTATTGCGCTTAACCCAAAAGCTAAGTCCCAATGGCGAAGAGTTGCCGATCGCAGATATTGCCGCCAGTTTTCAAGAAACTGTTGCTGCGGCTCTAGCTACAAGGACGATAAAATGCGCGATCGAGCATAATTTATCGACAATCGTGGCGGTTGGCGGTGTTGCCGCGAATAGTGCTTTGCGATCGCGGCTGGTAACGAGTGCCGCAGAGCATGACATTCGCGCTATTTTTCCGCCTTTGAGTCTATGCACGGATAACGCAGCAATGATTGGCTGTGCAGGAGCGATTCATCTGGCTCGCGGCGAAACTTCATCGATGAATATTGCCACGCGATCGCGCCTAAATCTTGAAGATTGCCAAAGCTTATACGCATAAAAAAAGCGCCCCGTAGGGGCGATTTTTTACATAACTGATGGTAAGACTAAGTTCTTCATGGCAACATGAATTTCTTCAGTCAGTTTTTTTGTACATTCTTTAGCAGAGTTACGACTGGATTGATATTCGGATAGTCGCTCAGAAACTGAGAGTGGTTCAGCCACCGAGATGGTTAATTTGCGATCGCCGAAATTGGGAGTTTCTTTAAAAACTGAATCTTGGTTCCGCTCGGTGACACGTTGCAACACACTCCACATTAACTTCAAAACTTCGATATAACGGCTAGGACTAGGATGTTGACGCACATAGTCGCTAGTGACACCGATAATGCTTTCAGCAATTCGCATATGCCAGTTGCTGTAGCTAGCTTCAAGAGCTAACTGATCGGCAAAACCACGCTCCACTTCCGATAACTGCTCAATATCCTTAATATCATTCCGAAAAATGCGATCCCATCCTGCTTGTTCAAGGCGGCGACAGCGATCGATGGGTGTACCTTTTGCCTTGATGCCAAAATTCATTTCGGCAACACTCAAAATGCGCTCGGCTAACTCCTGCAAACTGATCGCTAGATCCTCAGAATTGTTGTTGGTGCTGTCAATTTTGGCATAGTTACCGTAGAAGGCTTTGTAATAATCACTGACCCATTGCACGAGGTAAATACCTAAGTCGTAGAGTCTTTGGTATCTGGTATTAGGTGTAATTGCAGGGTTACTAAGCCCACATTCTTTTTCAATCGTCGTGATCGTCTGATCGATTTTGCCCCAAGCCTCAGTCGAATATTCGTATTGAATCCCCACAGGAATGATTAACATTTCCTCAGTGCGCCCTTCTTTTTGTAAATCTTCGGCAGCCCAAAATCCGATCTGAGCAATTCCCGGCTCTAGTTCCGCAACGGTTTCACTTTTGCCATTTGTGCCGCCTTCAGGAGCCATCGAGAGCGGAGAATCGCCATTGGTAATTTGTTTTCGCATCAGATTTAAAGCTGGGCGATCGAGCTTGCCGCGAAAGATGGAAATACCACCCAATGCTGGAAATAGCCAGTTAATATAGTCCCCAGCCCATAGAGAAATCCCGCGATCGTACACAAAACCACTATGGGGTAATGTCGTTAATTTGATCCCCATTTCTCGCGCTTGTTCTGGCACTGCGTAGGCTAGCAGATACAACATCGCAAAGGGATCATCTGTGGTGGGATGCCGAAAAGCAAGCATATATCGAGATTTGCCATCCTGAAACTTTTTGGTGGCTTCAACAAGGCGATCGATATAACGGGTTTCAATCTGCTTGATGCCACATTGCCACCGCAACCAAAAAGGCGTTAACAGCCGTATGATTTTCAATATGAATTGATTGGCTTTGGGCGGATAAACTTTGAGAGGTGGTTGGACGCGAGTCAGATCTACTGCCATGATTTCCTTTGTGTGTATAGCAATACGAATTAAAACACGCAAAGCGTATGTTCGCGATTTTAGCTTTTTTACAAACCAAATAAATTTTAGTTAAGCCATAAAATCCAAAAGAGAGTGGCGGTGTTTCTCGCCGCCACTCTCTTTTGGGTATAATTTCAGCTAAAGTACTTTTAGCAACAAATTTAATCAGTGAACACTATGCTGACGAATATACCTGCGGTATTAAACGATTTTGGTGCATATTTGAAAGCTAGTGGTAAAAGGTTTCAATGGATTGCCCCAAAGAAAGATACCAAATTTCGGATGATCGCATGGTCAAGTGGCACGATGATACTTTTACGAGTAATGCTCCCTAACCGTAGATATGCAGTAGCCAGAATATATTGTGCAACTCAGGAGAGCTTACAAAAAACTCGGCAGCATCTGAGCAGTGGCGATCGCCTATCGGTAAAACTGGGCTTTCAGTTAACGCGATCGATCTGGTGTGCAATTCCTCAAGTATAAAAAAGGGGGCGCAAAGCGCCCCTCTTTTTTTATCGACACAAAGCGCTATACACTAAATAGTAAGCAATAAACATAAGCGATAAATTGCTGCATCCAAGGTCAACACTGGTATATGAGAAAGCTACTAAAGGGTTTACATAAGTTTCAATCGTCCTATTTCCCTGCTAATCAAGAGATTTTTGAACAACTCGCCGAAGGACAAAAACCGCGAGTACTGTTTATCACTTGCTCCGATTCGCGGATTGTGCCGCATCTCATTACCCAGTCAGGTGTTGGCGAACTATTTGTAATTCGTAATGCAGGAAACTTAGTACCGCCCTTTGGTGCGGCCAATGGTGGTGAAGGTGCTGCGATCGAATATGCGATCCATGTCCTCGGCATTGAGCAAGTAATTATTTGCGGACATTCCAACTGTGGAGCAATGAAAGGTTTGCTCAAGTTAGAAAAGCTGAGAACCGAAATGCCGCTAGTTTATGAATGGCTGCAACATGCTGAGTCAACCCGTCGATTGATCCACGAAAATTATGCTGATATCAAAGGTGAAGAACTTTTGACGATTACGATGGCAGAGAATGTCGTCACCCAAATCGAAAACCTGAAAACCTATCCTGTGATTCGTTCAAAGTTGCATCAAAATAAGATGTCCATCTATGGCTGGATCTTTGATATTGAGACAGGTGAAGTGCTTGCCTACAATCCTGAAACTGATGAGTTTGAAGTTCCCCAATCTTTGTTAGCCAGTGCGCCCAATGAACATTTTGTGCATACTGATGCCCCACCAGTTCCATCTGCCTATCAGAAGGGTTCACAACGAGTAGAGACTAAAAATGCTGGAGATTTGCCTTCATGGATGTCTCATGAGCAAGCAAATCGCATTTATCGGGGTTCAGCAGCAGCCAGATAGAGCAAAAGAAGTGGTGAGGCACTTTGCGCCGCACCACTTCTTCAAATGCGTTGCTTGGCAACACATTCAATCTATTCCTTGTAAAATTGCATCTAACAAGTTCGGGAACCTTGCATCTAAATCCTCGCGGCGCAAAGAGTTGTAATGCTGAGTCCCTTCTAACCTTGTATACATAATCCCCATATCGCGCAGCACTTTAAAGTGATGGGATTGAGTAGATTTGCTCATTTCTAGACAAAATTCGCCACAGGTAATTTCTGCCTTGGTTGCCAACATTTTCACAATTTGTAAGCGCGTCGGATCGCTGAGTGCATAGAGGACTCCTGTTAGAGAAATGTTTTCGCGATCGGGATGATGATATTGACGCATTACAAAAAGTCGAACCAATGAAGTTGATAAAAATAGCAAAGCTACTTTCATCAACTTCATTATCCCATAATCTTGCATAGATTTCTATTGTTCGTATATAATCGAACAATAGAAATCTATGTAGTCACCAATTAATCAAATGAGCGATCCTCTTCTCTCCTCAGTTAAGCTTGGTTGTTATACCTTGCCCAATCGCATTGTGATGGCTCCCTTAACTCGCAATCGTGCTGCTGCGGGTAATGTACCTACAGCCTTAAATGCTCTGCACTACGAACAAAGAGCTTCAGCAGGATTGTTGATTACCGAAGCAACGCAGGTTTGTCCTGAAGGTTTAGGCTATCCCAATACTCCAGGGATTTATTCAAATGAACAAGTTACAGGTTGGAAACTGGTCACGGATGCAGTTCATGCTAAGGGTGGCAAAATCTTTTTACAGCTTTGGCATGTGGGTAGAATTTCGCATCCAGACTTACAACCCAATGGCGCATTGCCCGTTGCCCCATCCGCGATCGCCCCTGAAGGTGAAGCCGCGACTTACACAGGTATGAAGCCTTACGTTACACCTCGCGCTTTAGAATTAGCTGAGATTCCTCAAATTATTGAACAATATCGGATCGGCGCAAAGAATGCTCTTGAAGCTGGTTTTGATGGTGTAGAAATTCATAGCGCTAATGGATATCTATTGGATCAATTTTTGCAAGACAATTCCAATCAACGTACTGATATTTATGGTGGATCGGTGGAGAATCGCGCTCGTTTATTGTTGGAAGTAACAGAAGCCGTTGTGGATGTATGGGGTAGCGATCGCGTGGGAGTGAGACTTTCTCCTAGTGGCACATTTAACAGTATGTATGATTCCAAACGTGCTGTTACTTTTGGCTATGCAGTTAAGGAATTAAATCGCTTTAATCTTGCCTATTTACATTTGGTTGCGCCTAGAGTTGAAGGCTTTGGCTTCGCCGAAGATCAGCCTGATCTTGGTTCTGAGTTCTTCCGTCCAATTTTTAATAGCACGATTATTACTGCGGGTGGTTATACCCTTGAAACAGGAAATGCAGCGATCGCATCGGGTGCGGCGGATCTGGTTGCCTTTGGTCGTCTCTACATTGCTAACCCTGATCTTGTAGAACGTTTTGCCGCAAATGCTCCGTTAAATAAACCCGATCGTAATACCTTCTATGGTGGCGATGAGAAAGGTTATACCGACTATCCCAGCTTGTAACTGACGTAGCTTATGGCGATTTTCATTTTGCCGTAGGCAAAATGAAAATCCAAACCCCTCAAAAACAAAAAGATGAGTGGCAGCGCTTCGCGCCGCCACTCATCTTTTTGTTTTTATGTCCTAAGCAAAACTTACATTGCTATACAAATGAGTACGAACTCATCTGTACAAAGCGATAACAGGTATAGCTATAGCCACCTGTATCAGGACAAATCAAAACCCAAATAGTGTGAGGTGGCGCTTCGCGCCGCCTCACACTATTTGGGTTTTATGTCCTAACAAGAATGGCTACAGCTATATTTTCCGTGCGGAAAATACCTGTTATCGTTTGCTTTGAAATCTCAAGGGGTTTTCCCTGTGTGTAAGCGGTGCGCCGAAACTAGTTAATGAATTTCTTTAAGCTCTCAAGAGTCATTGTGTAAGGTGGATAACGCCATTTGAGATCGAAACGGAAAGAATTTTTGAGTACGCTTTTACGATGGGAGAAGATATCAAAACTTGCCTTGCCATGATAGCTGCCCATGCCGCTATGACCGACTCCTCCAAAAGGAAGTTCAGGATTGCCAAGATGCATGATCGTATCATTGAAACAGCCGCCACCAAAGGAGACTGATTGGAGAATACGCTCTTGATTCTGTTTGTTTCTAGAGAAGAAATACAAGGCTAAAGGCTTGGGATGAGCATTAACAAAAGCGATCGCCTCTGAAAGTTGGTCATATTCCAAAATTGGCAAGATTGGACCAAAGATTTCCTCTGCCATGATTTTGGAGTTGGGAGACACTGCCTCAATTAGAGTAGGTGCAATAAAGCGATCGCTTTTATCGCTGTTACCACCGATTAGTACTTTACCTTCATCTAGCAAACCCACGAGGCGATCAAATTGGCGATCGTTGACGATACGAGCCAAGTCAGGGCTTTTTTGGGGATTCTCTCCGAAGAAGGCTTTAACATGAGTGACTAACTTCTCTATGAGTAAGGGCTTAATATTTTTTTGAATCAATAGATAATCGGGTGCAACACAGGTTTGTCCAGCATTATAGAATTTGCCCCAGACAATCCGTTTCGCAGTAACTTCTAAATCACAGGTTTCATCGACAATACAAGGGCTTTTGCCGCCTAGTTCTAAGGTGACAGGAGTTAGGTGCTTTGCTGCGGCTTCCATCACAATTTTGCTGATCGCAGTTCCACCTGTAAAGAAGATATGGTCAAATTTTTCGGCAAGTAAGGCTTGACTGGTTTCGATACCGCCTTCGATGGCAATTATAAAATTAGGATCGAAGTTATCGTTAATGATCTTAGCGATCGCACTGGAAGTATGCGGTGTATGTTCTGATGGTTTGAGAATGGCACAATTTCCTGCGGCGATCGCCCCAATCAGGGGTTGGATGGTAAGAGCAAAAGGATAATTCCAAGGGGCAACGATCAATACTACGCCTAGAGGCTCGGCATAGATATAACTAGAACTTGGGAATAAATTAATGGGAGTCCCAACTTTCTTGGGTTTCATCCAAGTTTTGAGATGTTTGAGTGCAAATTTAATTTCTGATAGCGTAATTAAAATCTCGCTCCCAAACGCTTCGAGCGCGGGTTTGCGTAAATCGGCATAAACAGCATCAAGAATTAGCTGTTCATGATCTTTAATCAGTTGTGCAAGTTTATTTAGCTGAGCGACTCGAAAATTATAATCTTTGGTTTTACCTGTAGCAAAAAAAGTACGTTGATTAGCGATCGCGACTTGGATATCAAGACTATTGGCTGGTATGGTGACCATAAATTTGTAATTCGTAATTTGTAATTCGTAATTTATAAAATTGAGTTCTAGCTCAAGGTTAACCTATGTTAATTTTAAGCCATAGCAAAAGCGCATACATACTGCAAAGACTATGGCAATTTTTGGCGGCATTCTGATCGTAATCGGTATCATTCTATTTTTTGTCCAAAAGAATTACAGTACGAAACTACAAAGTATTAAACTAGCAACAGCCTCAACAGTAGGGGAGTTACAAAGGATTGCTAGTGAAATTGCAGGTGAGATTGGTAGTGGAAATTTACGAGAATATGTGAAGGTGCGCGGTATTATTCGTAGCGATCGTCCTTTAATTTCGGAGCTAAAGCAATTGCCCTGTGTACATTACACGATGCGCGTTGTCAGGGAATATGAGGAGCAGGAGACAACTCGCGATAGTGAAAATAAAACCCGCACCGAGACTCGGCGGGGTTCAGAAACGGTGTCAAGCAATAGTCAAGCAATTCCATTTACTTTGCGAGATAACTCTGGCGAACTTGTGGTTAATCCTGATGGTGGCAATATTGATACGGTTCAAGTCTTAAATGAGTTTCGACAAGAGAGTTCAAGCGGTTCTTCAATATCTTTTGGTGGCTTTAATTTATCACTTGGTGCGGGCTTGGGTGGTAGACGCACGATTGGTTATCGTTATATAGAGTCAATTTTGCCTTGCGATCGCGAGGTTTTAGTAATTGGTACAGCAGCCGATGAGGGTGGTCAAGTTACTCTCCGCAAACCGCTCCAATCTGACAAAAAGTTTATTATTTCCCTTAAGAGTGAAGAGGAACTCGCTAAGGCTACGGCAAATGCAGCTAAATGGTTCTTCTATGGCATGGTTGCTTGTTTAGCGATCGGGGCGATTCTATTGGTTTTAGGATTAATTTTGAAAAAGTGAATATTACAACTCCTTAATTAGAAAGGCGGCGCGAAGCGCCGCCTTTCTAATTAGGTGAATTTGAGAGAATATGCTAAATTTCCATAAAATATTTAGACTAATTGCTGCAACTACAACTAAAGTGGGTAGTCTGTTTTAACAAAACTCATGTCAGAGGCGCGGAAATGAAGAGAATTCGATTTTGGATAGCAATTTGCCTTAGTTTTTTTCTTGTTCTAATTTCTCATCCATTTATCGAGAGATTTTCTCCCATTTACGCACAAGTTCCTTTTGTTCCTAATATTTCTCCGCTACCTACAACGACTCAAGGACAAGACAAACCTGAGCTACAACCATTTGACCAAGTAATCAAAGATCATCAAAAATTAGCGGGGCTATTTACGCTCTATCGTCATGAAGAGACAGGTAAAGTCTTTGCCGAAATTAAACCTGAACAACTTAATCGTAACTTTTTGGCGGTGATGACCCTTGAGTCTGGGTTGGGTGAGCGTGGACTCTATCGTGGTATTCCTTTGCGTGACTTGATATTCACCCTGCGCCGCTTAAATAACAATTTGCAATTTGTGATTCCAAATACTAACTTTCGCGCTCAGCTAGGTGACCCCCAAGAGCGATCACTTAGTCAGTCATTTAGTGACTCGATTTTGGTATCACTGCCAATTCATAGTATTCATCCTCAAAACAAATCTTTTTTAGTTGATTTAGACCCCTTAATCTTGAGCGATATTTTACCCAATTTGAGTAAGACTTTGGCTGTACAACTTGGTACTTCCTTCACAGCCGATCCCAGCAAATCATATATCAGCAAAGCGGAAGCCTTCCCCAAAAATATTGAACTGGAGTCAGTATTTGGATTTATGGGATCAGTAATGCCGAATGCAGGGTTTAGCAATCCCGATCTAGATACCTTACCTGATGGTAATGGTTTTACGCTCAAAGTCCGTTATAGCCTATCTCAACTACCAACTCAAAATGGCTATCGTCCTCGCCTCGCTGATGAACGAGTTGGCTATTTTGTGACAGCCTACCAAGACTTCTCTAAAAGCTCGGCAAAAACTCCATTTGTCCGTTATATCAACCGTTGGCATTTAGAGAAGCAAAATCCTCGTGATCCAATTTCTTCACCTAAACAACCGATCACCTTTTGGATAGAGAATACGGTTCCTTTAGAATATCGAGCTGCTGTGCGGGAAGGTGCATTAATGTGGAATAGCGCCTTTGAGAAGATCGGGTTTAAAGATGCGATCGTTGTTAAACAAATGCCCGATCGCGCCGATTGGAATCCAGCCGATGTGCGCTATAACACGATTCGTTGGTTCAACTCGGTTGATGGTTTCTTTGCGATGGGTCCATCGCGCACTAATCCTTTAACAGGTGAGATTCTCGACGCTGATATTATTATCGATAGTAATTTGATTCGCGCCATCAAGCAGGATTATGGCAGTATCACTCAGCAAAATAGTTGGCAAAACTTAGCTTTTCTGTCACGGTTGACGGGTAATCCGCAGCTATGTAGCTATGGAATGGATGCGCGGCGAATGCGCTACGACAAACAGGCGATCGCCTTGCGCCAAAAACAAACGATTTCCCCTAATTTCAATGGCAACCTGTTTATGTCTAGTGCCAGTGATCTGTGCTATGGCATGGAAGCAGTAGAACAGTTTAAGGTGGGTGCAATGTCGCTGTCGCTGTTTGAGAATGTATTGCCCAGTAGCGATCGCATGAAAGACTATATCAATCAATTTGTGCGAGAAGTCACAGCCCATGAAGTCGGACATACCTTGGGTTTACGCCATAATTTTCATGGTAGTGCGATGCTTTCACCTGCGGAATTGAACAATACTGAAATCACTCGCAAACGTGGTTTAGTTGGTTCTGTCATGGATTACAACGGTGTAAATCTTGCGCCCCAAGGAACGAAACAAGGTGATTTCTTCACTAGTAAAATTGGAGCCTATGACGAATGGGCGATCGCCTATGGATATACTCCAATCGATGCCATTATTCCTGCTGGTGAACTCAAAGAACTAGAAAAAATCGCTAAGCTTGCACCTCAGCCAGAACTAGCCTATGCTCCCGATGAAGATGCATTTGCAGGGCTTGATCCCATGATCCAAACCCATGATTTGAGCAATGATTCCGTGACCTATGCTCAATGGCAGTTTGACAATGCCCGCGTCATGTGGAACCGCATCGAAAAGCGCTACCCAGGGAAAGGCGAAAGCTTTAATGACACTAAAATTGCCTTCAATCAGGTCTTTGGACATTATGCCTCTAATCTGTTTGCCTTAGTTTCCTATGTGGGTGGGCAATCCTTTAATCGCTATCGTTCTGGTGATGCGATCGGGCGATTACCCTTTGAGCCAGTTCCTCTATCAAAGCAACGGGAAGCGATCGCCTCAATTCAAAAAAATCTCTTTGCACCCGACGCTCTTAACTTTTCGCCCAATCTGCTGAATAAGCTGGCTCCATCCCGTTGGTATCATTGGGGAGCTTCACCGCAATACTCTTCTCTAGACTATCCAATTCACGATCGCATCTTGTCTCTACAAACCTTTGTATTGAGCGATTTACTATCTTCAGATCGCTTGCAAAGATTGCGTGATACAGAACTGAAAACCTCTGCTGGTGAAGCTCTGACATTACCTGAACTGTTTGACACTTTACTACAAGGTATTTGGACAGAAGTAATGCAACCAACTAATGACTTAACCCAAGTTTCGAGCCTGCGTCGTTCGCTTCAGCGCCAACATATGAATCTATTAGTTAATCTAGCTCTTCGCAATCGTCTTTCCTTAGACAAAATCGATAATTTCCTTGATTTCATCGTTGGCATCCAAACCAGCAATCCACCTGAAGATGTCCGTACCCTTGCATGGTATCAACTGCGCCAACTGCGCGATCGCCTTGCGAGTGTATTGCGCGATCGTGGTGATAAGCTCGATACCTATACGAAAGCCCACCTCGAAGAAGCTAATGATCGCATTGCTAAAGCGATCGACTCCAAGTTACAAGCTCAATAGTTTCCAGCGCAAAGCGCTGATCTTGATTGCAAATAAAAAGCGGCGCATCGCGCCGCTTTTTATTTATCTTGCTTCAGGTGATGGAGTCACTCGTTTTGGTGAAGGAATCAAATACGCAATTACTGCACCACCGACAAAACCCGCCACATTGCGAACAATGGGAACCCATTCACTCGTGCGCGTCAGTACGGGCCCTAAACCAAAAGAGATAAACAACATTCCCCAAAGCGGTGTAAAGATTAAAGCCCATTTCCAAGCAAAGATTTCCCCATCTTTCCGAGGATGTCCCGCAAATCCAAATACGACACCACCGACAATGGAAGTAATCAAAGTGAGAATCCATTGCTCTTGGGGAATCCCTGGAACCACTGCACAACCATCTTGATCGAGACAGGTAGCGATCGCCTCAATAGCCGACAAAATTGATTGATTATGTCCCTGCTCGCGTACATAAAACTGATTACCATATCGTGATTGCAACTCAATCCAGAAACTGCGAGATAGTAACGGATAGATGGCATCACCAACACTAAAATTTAGCAAGTTGCGTCCGCGTGCATCCGCGACTAACATCACACTATTATCATCTAATCCCCAAAACTCCTTAACTGCACGCCCTGGGGTGCGATCAACTTGAGTAAGAACCCGCAATTTCCATCCTGTTTGCTCTTCAAATTTAGTTAACTTTTGATCTAGAGCTAATTCTTCTGAATCAGTTAAAAACCGTCCCAAATCAATTACGTTTGTATATTTTTCAGGCAATAACTCTGGGGCATCAAAGGCATGAGCCGCAGGAATATGGGTAAAGGCGATCGCCAAGGGTAGACATATGGCGATCGCGATCGCGCCAAATCTCTGAGCGAATCTCCGAGCAAAGTTTTGTAGATTGGGCTTAATCATGATTTTTGTTAAAAGTTAATCTTAATATTTCTTAATATCTTAGCAGCAGTATATAGTTAAAGATACTTTCTCTCCGTATTTTTTTCCTATGGCAAGCCCAATTCAGTGGTATCCAGGTCATATCGCCAAAGCTGAAAAGCAGTTGTTAGAACAACTAAAATTGGTGGACGTGGTCATTGAGGTGCGTGATTCGCGCATTTTAATGTCTAGCAAGCATCCCAAAATTGAAAAATGGGTGGAGGGAAAGTCGCATATTTTAGTATGCAATCGCATTGATGCCATTTCTTCGACGGTGAAAACGCAATGGATGCGCTGGTTTACCGAGCAGGAACGCATGGCATATTTCACCGATGCACAGGCTGGCAAAGGCATGGTGGATCTGCTCAAGGCGGCTCAAGTCGCAGGTGAAAAGGTAAATGAACGGCGGCGTGGTCGGGGCATGTTGCCGCGTCCCGTGAGAGCTGTAGTCGTCGGCTTCCCCAATGTTGGCAAATCGGCGCTCATTAATCGGTTACTCAAGAAAAAAGTGGTTGCTAGTGCCAATAAACCGGGGGTTACTCGCCAGTTACGTTGGATTAGAATTTCTGATGAGATCGAGTTATTGGACACCCCTGGGGTAATTCCACCCTTGCTCCATGATCAAGATGCGGCGATGAAGCTTGCTATTTGTGATGATATCGGTCAGGCAGCCTATGACAATGTATTAGTGGCGGCGGAAGCAGTAGATCTGCTGATCCAGTTAAATGCCAAGCTGAGCAGCCGTTACGTGATTGATCCAGCAACTGTAACTTCAGGAATTGAATATATTCACGAAGTCGCAGCTTTAAATAAGTTTCAAGGCGATTTAGATAAAGTTGCAAGGCTGATTTTATATGACTTTCGTAAAGGGAAATTAGGGGCGATCGCCTTAGAAATGCCACCGTTGTGAACAATAAACATAAACCCCAAAAGAGAGTTGCGGCGCAAAGCGCCGCAACTCTCTCCCCCAAATAGACATAAAACCCAAAAAGCAAAGGCGGCGCAGAGCGCCGCCTTTGCTTTTTGGGTTTTATATCTTAACAATTACCTAGCCGTATTAACCGCAGATATATAATTGTTAAAAACTCAACGTATTTGTAAATTGACGATGGCTGGCAAAAAGGCTACCAAGTTAGCAAAATCTGAATCGCTGAATGCTAATAAGCAGGAAGCTTTGAAGTTGATTGCTCAGCCCGAAATTACAGATGCCTTAGAAAAGCCTCAATTTGCTCAGCAAAAAGCACTATTTAGCGTAATTGCGAAGATTCGCGAATCCCTTGATTTAGAGAGCATTTTCAAGTCAACGGCGATTGAAGTACGACAGTTATTAAATGCCGATCGCGTGGGCATGTATCGATTTGATGAAACATCAACTTTCACTTGTGGGGAATTTGTCTCTGAAGATGTCTTACCAGAGTTTGCCTCCACGTTAACTGCCAAAATTAATGATCATTGTTTTGGCAAAAATCATGCTAAATATTACCAGCAAGGCAGGATTTGGGCTTGTGCGGATATTTATGCTCAAGATTTACCAGAATGTCATATTCAAATTCTTGAGCGCTTTCAAGTCCAAGCTAATCTAGTCGTACCTTTGCTTAATGGCGATCGCCTGTGGGGATTGCTTTGTATTCACCAATGCTCAGCCCCAAGACAATGGCTCGACTCAGAAATTGACTTTGTTAAGCAGATTGCTATGCATTTAGACGTAGCTTTACAACAGTCAGAATTTGTCGCCCAACTGCGATCGCAATCAGAATATCTCACCCGTGCGATCGAACAAGCCGTAGGACGCGAAAAAGCGGTTGCCGCGATTATCAACAAAATCAGGCGATCGCTTAATCTTGACACTATTTTTAAAACGACGACCGAAGAGGTCAGGCAACTGCTACAAGCTGATCGCGTCACTATCTATCGCTTCAATTCCGACTGGAGTGGCGAGTTTGTCGTCGAGTCCATGACCGAAGGCTTGCGCTCTTTAGTGGATTACCAAAAAGATCATCCCGAACTCAATGCGAATATTAGTGAATGCACCCTCAAAAATCTCACTAAGCCCCTAGGATCTGATACTTATTTGCAGGAAACGCAGGGAGGGAACTTTAGCATCGGTCAACTATTTCGAGTATGCGATGACATTTATGTAGGAGGGTTCTCAACCTGTTACATCGAGGCTCTAGAGCGATATCAAGCTAGAGCTTATGCAATTATTGCGATCTACAAAGGCAAAGACCTATGGGGTTTGCTAGCAGCATTTCAAAGTCATGGTGTGCGCCAATGGCAAGAGCCTGAAGTCAATTTCTTAGTACAAATCGGTACACAGTTGGGTATCGCGATTCAGCAAGCAGAATTATTTGGGCAAGTCCAAAAGCGTTCAACTGACTTACAAACCACTTTAGAAATTCAACTTCAAAAACGCGCCAATGAATTAGCCAGAGATGCTGAACAAGAAAGAGCTTTAGCGCAAGTAATCGACAAAATTCGGCGGACTTTAGACATCGATACGATCTTCCAAACTGCTACTACGGAAGTACGGAAACTGCTCAATAGCGATCGCGTTGGGGTATTTCAGTTTGATTCTGATGACTATACAAACGGTACATTCGTCTCAGAGGATGTCTTACCAGAATATATTTCCGCCCTAGAAGCCAAAGTGCGAGATCATTGCTTTGGTAATGAATATATCGCTAATTATCAGGTAGGTCGGTTTAAGGCGATCGCTGATATCTATGAAGAAGGCTTAAGTGATTGCCATATCGCGATTCTAGAAAGGTTTCAGGTGAGAGCCAACCTTGTGATTCCCCTATATAAAGGTTCAGAAATATGGGGTTTACTATGTATCCATCAATGTTCCAACCCTAGGCAATGGCAATCCAAAGAAATTGAATTTGTTAGTAAAATCGCGATCCAATTAGGTGTAGCCCTTCAGCAAGCGGAACTATTTTCTCAATCGCAAAATCAGACCATTGAACTCCAAAAAGCATTAGCAAAGGTGCAAGCTCAAACTACGCAGCAAGCTAAAGCTGCCGAGCAAGAACGCGCTTTAGCGAGAGTAATCGAACGCATCCGCCAAACCTTAGATATTGACGCGATCTTTCTCGCTACTACTCAAGAAGTCCGTCAAAATCTCAACTGCGATCGCGTAGTTGTGTATCGATTCTTTGAGGATTGGAGTGGCGAATTTGTTTTTGAATCCAAAACCGATGACTGGCTACCTCTAGATCAGCTTTTTAACTGCGACAATATTTGGGAAGATACCTATCTTCAAGAACATCAAGGGGGACGCTATCGTAAACACGAATCTTTAGCTGTAAATGATATTTATAAAGCAAATCTGACAGATTGCCATATTCAAATCCTCGAAAGCTATCAAATTCAAGCATATATGGTCGTTCCTGTATTTGTTGGGGATAAATTATGGGGATTACTGGCTGCCTACCAAAATTCTGGTAGCCGTAATTGGGAAACTAGCGAACTCAGCTTACTCACGCAAGTAGGCAATCAATTGGGAGTTGCCGTTCAACAGGTAGAACTGCTAGTGCAACTCAAAAAAGCGAAAGACAATGCCGATGCCGCCAATCGCGCTAAAGGTGATTTTCTTGCCCATATGAGCCACGAATTGCGAACTCCACTCAATTCAATTCTTGGCTTTACGCAAGTATTAGCCCGCGATCCATTACTGAACCATACCCAAAAAGAGCATCTGGGAATTATTGCCCGTAGTGGCGAACATTTACTGACATTACTTAATGATGTTCTCGAAATGTCCAAAATCGAAGCAGGGCTAATAGAGCTGAATACCAACAGTTTTGATCTCTACAATCTACTGAATAATCTCAAAGAAATGTTCTTACTCAAGGCAAAATCTAAAAACCTGCAACTCGTATTTGATTTTGCCGCTAATGTCCCTCAATATGTGCAAACCGATGAAAGTAAGCTGCGGCAAGTTTTAATCAATCTGGTGGGGAATGCAGTTAAGTTTACTAATCAGGGGCAAGTTATTCTCCAAGTCGCAAAGCTGGAAACTGATGAGACGATCGCCGCTGAAGATCAAGAGGGAACAGATAGTGTGCTTTATTTTGAAGTTACCGACACAGGACCTGGCATCGCAGTCGAAGAGTTGGATCATCTATTTGAAGCCTTTGTACAAACGGAAACGGGACGTAGATCTCAAGATGGCACGGGTTTAGGAATGCCCATTAGTAGACGCTTTGTGCAATTGATGGGCGGCGATATTCAGGTTGAAAGTACTTGGGGCAAAGGTACAATCGTCAGCTTTAACATCAAGGTACAAATGGCACAAGCTAGTAGTGTCCCACCACCACAGGTTAAACGCCGAGCGATCGCCTTAGCCCCTAATCAGCCAAAATACCGCATCTTACTTGCCGATGACAAATGGGAAAGCCGTCATCTCATGAAGAACCTGCTTGCACCCTTAGAGTTTGAGATTCGCGAAGCAGAAAATGGTCGAGAAGCGATCGCCATCTGGCAATTATGGAAACCACACCTCATCTGGATGGATATGCAAATGCCTGTAATGGATGGATATGAAGCAACTCGTGCTATCCGTGCCGCCGAAACACCCGACTCAGCTTGTAAAATCGTAGCTTTGACCGCCAGTGTATTTGATAAACAGCGCTCAGTAGTATTGGAACTAGGATGTGATGATTTTGTGAGCAAGCCACTTCGGGAAGGCTTAATCTTTGATAAGATTGCCGAACATTTGGGCGTAGTTTATATCTATGCCGAAAACAATCCACCCGATCCGACTTCCAATCAAGAATCATCTCATCAGCATCCACCGATTACTCAAGAGCTAGATAGCCTAGAGAGGCAATGGTTAGAATCATTACATTTAGCGGCAAGAGGTGCTGATGAGGAGGCAATTTTTGCCCTGTTAGAACAAGTCCAAACCACTCATCCTGCAACGGTAAGTGTGATTCAAGATTTAGTACAGAACTTCCATCTCGATCAGCTTGTGAAACTTATTCAACCATTCCTCAACCTACAAGCAAATGAAAGTTAAAACCGAAGCATTAGACGGGGATATTCTCGTTGTTGATGATCGCCCAGAAAATCTTCGGTTATTGTCTGAGGTTCTCTCTAACCATAACTATAAGGTGCGGCGGGTGACGAGTGGCAAGCAAGCGATCGAGGCAGCCCTAATCAACCCACCAGAATTGATTTTATTAGACATCATGATGCCTGATATGAATGGCTATGAAGTTTGTCAATATCTCAAATCCCAAGCACAAACCTCGGAAATTCCAATTATTTTTTTGAGCGCTCTAGACCAAACTTTTGATAAAGTCAAAGCCTTTGAAGTTGGTGGTATTGACTACATCACTAAGCCTTTTCAAGTTGAAGAAATCATTATCCGCGTCAAAAATCAATTTACGATCCTCCATCAAAAATCTAGTCTCCAAGCCCAACAAAAACAACTTACTCAACAAAATCAGCAGCTTAAACAAGAGATTCAAGAGCGTCAACAAATAGAACTAGATTTAGCCAAAGCCAAGGAAGCTGCGGAAAAAGCAAATCGAGCTAAGAGTGAGTTTCTCGCCAACATGAGTCATGAGATTCGTACTCCGATGAATGGCGTGATGGGCATGGCTCAACTACTAATGATGACAGAACAAACCGAAGAGCAACAAAACTATACCCAGATTATCCAAGATAGTGCGAATTCTCTGATGACGATCATTAATGACATTCTCGACTTCTCAAAAATTGAGTCGGGAATGCTGGAGTTAGAACAACGAGTTTTTAGAATTGAAGATATTTTGAAGGCTATATGCAATCTCCTCAATCAAGCGGCAACCGATAAAAATATTCTTCTAAAATATACAATTCAACCCAATGTACCTGTGGCGATCATTGGTGATGAATATCGCCTGCGCCAAATTTTAATTAACCTCGTGGGGAATGCGATTAAGTTTACCAACCAAGGTGAGGTGAGTATCAATGTTAATTATCAAGATGCAAATATCCAGCCTGATGACTACGAACTCAAAACTCAAAACTTTTTGCACTTTACCATTACCGATACAGGAATTGGTATTGAGAGCGATCGCATTACCAAGCTATTTAATCCCTTCACCCAAGCTGATGCTTCCATCAGTCGTAAATATGGTGGCACTGGACTAGGACTAGCCATTTGCAAAAGCCTAGTGGAATTAATGGGTGGTCATATCTGGGTCGAGAGTGCTGGACATATTGGTGGAAATCCTACATTCCAGAATCAACTTAGCGAAGATTCAACTAGCGAAAACCCTGCGAAGGTAGGAGCATCATTCCATTTCACGATCGCCATCTCTATACCTGCGATCGCTCAGACCTTAGAAGCTCAGACGCATCCAACTTTTCATGATTTACAAATGGCGAAGAAATATCCTTTACGGATTTTGCTAGTAGAAGACAATCCGATGAACCAAAGATTGATATTTTTGATTATGCAAAAATTTGGTTACACCGTCGATATCGCCAATAATGGACTAGAGGCAATTAATACTTTGCAAACTCAGATGTACGATATGGTACTAATGGATGTGCAGATGCCAGAGATGGATGGGATCACGGCAACTAAATGGATTCGTCAAAATCTGGTTGCTCAACCGCATATTGTGGCAATAACTGCGAGTTTCTCCGATATTGATCGCCAAAATTGCTTAAATGCAGGTATGAATGATTATATTAGTAAGCCTGTTAATATCCAAGAAATTATTCGTGTAATTTCTCAAACTGCCTAGAGAGAGCAAGGCTTTGCCGCTTTTTTTCTAGGCTATAAAATCAATCAATCACCAGACTGGAAATCAATGACAACAAGCAAAAACTTCAACAAAATTTATCTCAAAGGGGTAAGAGCCTATGGATATGTGGGATATCTCCCTGAAGAAAATGTATTAGGACAATGGTTTGAGGTGGATGCAACCCTATGGGTGGATTTTGAGAAGTCCACCCATAACGATGAAATTGAAGATACAGTTAACTATATTTCCTGTATTCGCAAGATTGAAACTTTAATTCAGACTCAGAAATTTAAACTGATTGAGAGATTGGTCGGTGCGATCGCTGATAGCCTTCTCGAAGACCCAAAAATCGCACAGGTCGAGGTGAAGGTAATCAAGCATCCCCCAATTCCTAATTTCCAAGGTTCTGTTGCTGTAGAAATTGTGCGATCGCGTTCTCACTCCCCAACAACAAGCGCCGCTAAAACCACTCAGGCAAAGCTAGAAACAAGCATTCAAACTGAATCTAGTCCTGAACCTAAAACCGAAAGCCCAAAATCTAAAGCTGAAGATGCGGGAACACCAAAAATTATTAGTATCCATACCGATGGTGCTTGCTCCAAAAATCCAGGTCCTGGTGGTTGGGGCGTAGTTATCCATTTCTCCGATGGTAGTACCAAGGAACTCGGTGGCGGTATTCGCGAAACCACTAATAACCAAATGGAACTGCAAGGTGCGATCGCTGCTCTAGAATTTCTCGCTACTCACAAGCAATCCACACCTGTCGATCTCTATACCGATAGTAAATATGTTCTAGATGGCATTACTAAATGGATCAAGGGCTGGAAAAAGAATGGTTGGAAAACCAAGGACAATAAGCCCGTCAAAAATCAAGAATTTTGGCAACAACTCGATCCTCTCAACACCTCAAATATTCGCTGGCATTGGGTAGAGGGACATTCTGGTGATCCTGATAACGAGCGATGCGATGCGATCGCCCGCAGCTACACCGCCCAGCATATGTAAACCCAAAAGATGAGTGGCGGCGCTTCGCGCCGCCACTCATCTTTTGGTAAGCAAAACTTATATCCCACATTCCGCTCGTAATGGAATGAGAAAAACAATTACGAAACAGGTGCAGGGAGCAAATAATAGCGTTGGCAGGTGGGAGAAAAAAACTTTAAAATATGAAGCCGAAGAGGAGA
>NZ_NDHW01000100.1 GCF_002251945.1 Pseudanabaena sp. SR411 | reverse complement strand
AAGTTGCCACGATTATCATCACATGAGCAAAAGCGTAAGCTAAGAATATCGGGAGCCGTATGCGATGAAAATCGCACGTACGGATCTAACAGAGAGGGGCTAGGGATAATACCCTACCTCGACTCAACCTCAGAACTGCGTATTGACTATGGTGCAGGTTATCGAGTGTACTTCATACAACGAGGAACACAATTAATAATTTTGCTAGCAGGTGGGGACAAACGCACACAAGATCAAGATATCAAGACAGCCTTAAACTTATCCAAAGAACTATAAGAGAACTCTATGACTACTATTCAAACCTATCCTTGGGATGCAGCAGATCACCTAGAAACTAAAGAAGCAATGGCTGCGTATCTAGAAGCAGCACTCGAAGATGGCGATCCTGCACTAGTAGTAGCAGCATTAGGAGACATAGCCCGCTCTAAAGGAATGACCAACATTGCCCGTGAAACAGGACTTGGAAGAGAAAGCCTCTACAAAGCTTTATCTCTCGAAGGTAATCCAGAATTTGCCACCGTTCTAAAAGTTATCCAAGCACTTGGTCTGCGTTTACGAGCTACTTCTGTATAACCCCTTCTGCTCCATATACAGTTGTAGAACTAGACCTCGCCTTCACTGCTAGACAGACAAGCGATCGCTTAAAATAGTTACATAAAGAGTAGCCAAAAACTTTATGACCGCAGCACCAACCTTACCAAAACGATATATCGAGCAACGCGATCGAGGATACTGGATCGAAGGAACCCGTATTTCTCTTGATTCAGTTGTTTATGCCTTTTTGAATGGTAAGTCACCTGAAAGCATTGCCCAAGACTTTCCATTACTCTCACTAGAACAGGTTTATGGAGCTATTACCTTTTATCTTGGCAGCCGAGAGTTAATTGACGCATATCTCAAAGAAGGTGAAGAAGAATTTGAGAAATTGCAAAAATCCTGTAGACAAAAGAATCCACTTCTGTATCAGAAGTTAACAACTGCTCAAAACCAGAAGCTAATCAAATCATGACGGCAGTTCACTTTCAAGCAGATGCTGACCTTAATCAAGCAATTGTTACTGGTGCGTTACGCAGACAGCCAAATCTAAGTTTTCAATCAGCTTATACAGCAAGGCTGGAAGGCAAGAAAGACCCAGAAGTGTTAGCAATAGCAGCACAAGATGGGAGAGTACTTGTAACCCATGATCGGAAAACGATGCCTGCTGAATTTGGAAAATTTATACTTACAAAAAAAAGTTCGGAAGTTTTGATTCTCTCCCAGAAATTGCCAGTTAGTGAAGCAATTGATGCAACCATCCTCATTTGGGAAGCCTCTACTGCTGAAGAATGGATTAATCAAATAATGTCCATCCCATTCTAAGTAGCTAAAAGATTTAGGGTGAGTGCGATCGCCAATCTTGTGGGGTTTGAATCAAACGTAACTCTGTTTGTGCGTTACGCTCCGCTAACTCACGCTACCGGACTGTTTCATCTAAAGTGATGCAATAGAAAACTTGCTTAAGCCATTCTTGACAACTTTTTGATAGATAGCCTATTGCACTATTTTAGATGAAACAGTCCACTACGGGATTGGTTATTTGTTTTAAATTTCTTGGGTGCGATCGCTAATTTTGTAATGCGATCGCCAATTTTGTAGTGCGATCGCCGATCTTGTAAGAGTGCGGCAATGCAATGTAACGCGCCTTGTTTTTGTATTAACCAAACGTGAGTTCGACGGAGTAGACAAAAACAAAAGAAAAGCTGAGACTAGGTTTGAAGAACTAAAAGCCTTAGCAATATGGACAATATCGTATCGCACTTGGATATCACCCGAATCTTCTGTGAAGTGGATGATTTTTGCCAAAGTTTTGAAAAACACTTGCAAGAGCAACCAATTTTGCCATCAATGCTCGGAGAAAGAAAAGTCGGTCAAGAATGAGGCTGAGTGAAGTGATGACCATTCAAAAACATTTCTCAGATTAAGCATTCTAGACATCGCAGCTTTTTCAATTTCCTCATTAACCTTCTTGCTGGGTTAGTTGCATCTACCTATCGTGAGACTAAACCTGCCTTAGATCTTCTCTTCAAAGGTTTACCTGCTCTTCCTCCTGCCATCTTTTAGTTCGTCGAACTCACGTTAATCCACAATCACGAACGTGCATACACTCTGGAAAATCTACAGATAATATACGAGGCAAATTTGGAGACAAATTCTCTTCAAACAGCAACTTCATAGGGAACCACTGTTAAACGGCGATCGAGATCAGCAGCAAACGCAAAACAAGCCTGTATATTGGCAAGTGTCAAATCAGGAAAATCATCTAATACTTCTTCAACAATCATTCCACCACCGAGATAGTCAAACACATCTGATACAGCGATGCGTGTGTTAACTATACAGGGCTTGCCACTGCGAATATTTGGATTGATGCGTAGCGATCGCGATAGCTTTTCATAATCAAGATTTGCACATAACTTATTTTTATCATAACAGCGCTCTTGCAAGAATTTAGAGTTTGAGAAGTGATCGTGATTTTAGATGTTGAGGTGCGATCGCTGTTTGATTTTTTAGAGGGGGTGATCATGTTTTTTTTGGGGGGGGAGAGGGGCGATCGCTCTACACCCAAAACTGAACTCAATGTTAGGATTTTAAGTATTTTAGTATCTACCCAATATGAAAAACCAGTTATTACAATTAGCTTTTGAAATAGAGCTTCAAGACGGAGAAAAACTTACAATACCTAGTTCCATAACAGAAGAAATCGGCAAAGGTAAATGGCTCATCACTATTCAGCCAAAATCACAAACAGGCGATCACGCTCATGATGCCTTTTTAAAAAGTTATTCGCCAGAAGATGAAGGATTATATGACGACTATTAAGGCAGGAGAAATCTGGGTTTAAAGACTGTTCAACCAGTGGTTTACGAGTCGCCTCAACTGTCCGTTTATCACGAATTGATTGCTTAGAGAAATCTTTACTAATTACCAAACTGGGGCAGCTATCTCGAAAAGAGGGTGATAACTTGCGTGAAGTATGGAAGACTTACATCAAACCTCAGTTCTGAAATAATGCGATCCGTAATTTTTTATTACTGATGTTACGTGGAACCATCACTCTGCCAGGCTATCTCGTACACAGGGCAGGTTTAGGTAATAAATCTTGCTTCAGCACAGAATTATTACCTAAACCTGACCCTACTTTAGAAACTTCCAATAACATCGGTCAGGTAGCGTTAGCTTTGGTTAGCTCCGCAATTGGCGCGATCGCCTTTAATTTTAACTTCGGATGATCAGCTTCCACTTGATTTAAGTTCCATTGGTTCTTAAATAGGAGAACAGGGCGATTCCAGCTATCTTTGACTACCATTGTGTTAAATAACCTGCCAACTGCTTCGAGAGCATCCCAGCCATCATCAACCCATCGCGCTACCGAATAGGGCATAGATTCCAGCATCGTTTCGACATTATATTCACTTTGGAGACGATATTGCGCTACTTCAAACTGCAACTGCCCGACAGCCGCAAGAATCGGATCGCGCTTGGCTTCATCAACGGAATACATGATTTGAATCGCGCCTTCCTCTTGCAACTCCGATATGCCTTTACGGAATTGTTTGAACTTAGAAGGATTAGGATTGCGAAGAGTACAAAATAGCTCTGGCGAAAAGCAGGGAATCCCCGCATATTGGCGTTTTTTGCCGAGATAAATTGTATCCCCGATCGCAAACATCCCTGGATTATTCAACCCAATCACATCGCCAGCATAGGCGACATCGATCGCCTCACGATCTTGACCAAATAGTTTTTGGGCATGGGATAACCGAATGCTTTTACCACTTCGTAAATGGGTCACACTCATGTCTTTCTCAAATTTGCCAGAGCAAACACGCACAAAGGCAATGCGATCGCGATGGCGTGGGTCCATATTCGCTTGTAGTTTGAACACAAATGCTGAGAAATCCTCATCGGTGGGTGAGACTTCGCCACTGGAGCTATCGTGAACGGCTGGAGTTAAGCCACATTCAAGAAAAGACTTTAAAAATAGCTCTACACCAAAATTAGTCATCGCACTACCAAAGAAAATTGGGGTGAGCTTACCGCGATGCAAATCCTGTGTATTCCACTCTGCACCCGCAGAATCAAGAACTTCTAAATCCTCTAAAAGCTGATCGTAAAGATGCTTGCCAATAAACTTAATCGCTTGGGGATCATCAAAGGGATAGATATTTACATCAGCTTCTCTCTGACCATGGGCGCTACGCTTAAATAAATGCACCATTTTACTAGCGCGATCGTAAACGCCTTTAAACTGATCGCCTGTGCCGATCGCCCAATTCATCACATAGGGCGTAATCCCTAATTCTTTCTCGATTTCATCGAGTAGCTCCAGAGGCTCACGGGTGGGGCGATCCATCTTGTTGATGAACGTAAAAATGGGCAGCGATCGCATCCGACAAACTTCAAATAATTTGCGGGTTTGTGGCTCTAGGCCCTTTGCGCCATCAACAAGCATCACTGCATTATCAGCCGCCGCAAGGGTACGGTAGGTATCTTCACTAAAGTCTTTGTGACCAGGGGTATCCAGCAAATTAATGCAATAGCCCATATAGTCAAACTGCAACACCGTCGAAGTAATCGAAATCCCGCGTTGTTTTTCTAATTCCATCCAGTCCGAGGTGGCATGACGTTGTGCAGCTCTAGCCTTGACTGCGCCCGCAAGGTGAATCGCACCTCCGTATAGCAATAGTTTTTCGGTTAATGTTGTTTTCCCCGCATCGGGGTGGGAAATAATTGCAAAGGTGCGTCGCCGTTCGACTTCGCGCTCTAACTCTTGCCACAGTTGACTCATGGAAATTTTAACGGACTTTTTTAGATTTATGGTTACTGCATCTATTATGCTTACTTTTTAACGCATTAACGCAAATCATCAAAATGCCAGAAATAATCCATGAAAAATTTGAACTGACAGGCGAATATATCACCTTATGCAACTTATTGAAGGTTTGTGGCGTTGCGGATACTGGTGGTGTAGCAAAATTGATGATTATCGATGGTGATGTGGAGGTTGATGGTCAGGTTGAATTACGCAAGGGTTGCAAAATTCGCGCAGGGCAAAGAGTAAGCGGTTATGGTTTCGCGATCGATGTGGTGTAGGCGGCGCTTCGCGCTGCCTACACCACTACATAAGTCAGCAATTGTGCGAATTGACCACTATTAGCGATCGGGCTAGCATAAAAGCATAAATCGGACTTATATTTTGTTAGCCTAAACCTCTGACCACTAGCCATTTTGCTAATTTTTTTCAAAATGTACCGCTAATCGTTACTTTAGTGGTTATTTTTGGGTTGCAAATTACTGCCATAGTTGTTTGGCTGAGAAATCTACTTGATGGCAATTTTGATAGTCAATTAGATCCCAAATCACAACATTTAAATATCTTGAATGTCGAAAGTATTAGTGATCCGATCTTGCTTGGGTCGCTAAGTGGCGTAATGCTCATGCTCATAATTGTGATCGTCATGGGGCGATCAAGCGTTGCGACTTTACAACGCTTAAAAAAATCCAATCAGGAATTAGAGTCCCTTGTCCAAGAAAGAAGCTATGAACTAGATGCCTCCAAAGCATCGCTCCAAAGAAGCAATTTTCTTTTATCTCGGCGCGAACAGCAACTGCGGAAACAGCAAAATGTTTTGTTTGATTTGACCAAAGATAAGGCGATCAATCAAGGTGATTTTATTATTGCTGTGCAAAATATTACGAGAACAGGAAGTTATGCCTTAAATGTCGAGCGGGTCAGTATTTGGCTCTTTAATAAGAGTAAAACCGTATTGCATTGTCTTGATCTCTATCAAAAAAGTCTGCATCTCCATACTGAATCTGAAGCTTTAACTTCACAAGAATATCCTAGTTTTTTTGCGGCGCTCTTAGAAAATCGCAGTATTGCGATCGAAGATGTGCAAGAGGAAGATATTCTTCAGGAATTAGTCACCCCATATTGTAAGCCCCTGAACATTGTCTCCATTCTATTATCTAGATTTGAAGTGGGTGGTGAAATCATGGGTGTACTTGCGTTTGAACATACCGAGATCGAGCATCTATGGCTAGAGGAAGAAATTAGTTTTGCTAATTCTCTAGCTGATTTATTGGCTTTGGGAATGGAAGCCCAAGAACGCCGACGTGCAGAAGAGAGTTTACGAGTTGAGCAGAAAAAGTCAGAACGCCTCTTGCTCAACGTTTTGCCGCAGGAGATTGCTGAGCGTTTGAAGTCTGTGCAATTAAAGACTAAAGTTCATTTAAAAACTAGTGGCACAATTATTGCGGATTCCTTTGAAGAAGTTACGGTTCTATTTGCCGATATTGTTGACTTTACTGAATATGCAGCTTCTATTTCGGCCAGTGAACTGGTAAATGTTCTCAATGAAATTTTTTCAGAGTTCGATCACCTTGTGGAACAGTATGATTTGGAAAAAATTAAAACTATCGGTGATTCTTATATGGTTGTGGGTGGGCTGCCTGTGCCAAGTAAAGATCATGCAGAGGCGATCGCCGAAATGGCTTTACAGATGCAAACAGTGATTCATAAATTTAAGCGAGCTGATGGCAGTGATTTTTCATTGCGGATTGGTATTCATACGGGACATGCGATCGCAGGTGTCATCGGTACTAAGAAATTTATTTACGATCTATGGGGTGATACAGTTAATGTCGCCAGTCGCATGGAGTCCTACGGTATTGCAGGTTGTATTCAAGTGACTGAAGCAACCTATCAACTTTTGAAAAACAAATATCAACTTGAACAGAGAAGCGCGATTAATATTAAAGGCAAAGGAGAAATGATTACTTATCTACTCAAAGGTCGAATATAGCAACCTTAAAGCCTCTAGCAAGGGGCTTAAGCCCTTTGCTAGATAGAGTAAACTTAAATAATTTGTGTGAATCTTCCACTAAATTACCCTCCTCTAAATAAGATTTTGCTATCTTTAACGCAAGTCATTATGCATAATGTTTAAAATACTGCCAATAACCTCCTATATAACTAAATTATTCAAAAAAGTTCCACTTAAATTTGTTTTAGTTGTTCCGTTTGTGATTCAGATTTGTCTAGCTACAGGAGCAGTTGGGCTATTCACCTTTTATAATGGGCAGCAAAGAGTAAATGCGATCGCCGAAAGTTTAAGTGGTGAAATAGGCGATCGCATTAGCACAGAACTTAATCACTATTTACACTTACCTTCGCAAATTAATCAAGCAAATAATCAGGTAAATATTGATGCTATTAGTATATTTTTACGGGGCTTGAAATATGGTAAAAACGGGCGAGTTTTCATAATTGAGCGATCGGGTTTAGTCGTTGGAACTTCTACTTCAGAATCAAATTGTCTGCTTGTTGATGGCAAGCCCCAGCGAATAAATGTTCTGAATAGTAAAGATGCTCTATCGCAAACAGCAGCAAAATATTTACTAAAAATGTATGGCAGATTTGATGCAATTCAAGTATCTGAACATATAGAAGCCATTTTAGACGGAGAAGAACATTTTATTCGTGTGCAAAATTGGCAAGATGGTTCTGGGCGATATTGGTTAATTGTCATCGTTGTCCCTGCTTCACAATTCACTGGCTCGGAGCAAAATTACACCCAGACGATGATTTTGCTATGTTGTGCAGTATTAGCGATCGCTATTTTGATCGGGATGCTTACCGCTAGATCAATTAGCACACCTTTACACAAACTCAGTGAAGCTTCACAGGCGATTACCCATGGGAAGATTGATACTAGAGTCAAAGTAGAAGGAACTAGTGAGATTAAAAGCCTTCTAGAATCCTTTAATATGATGGCTGAAATGATCACCAATTCATTTCTCCAACTAGAAAAGTCAAATCAAGAATTAGAATTACGTGTTCAGTCAAGAACTCATGAATTAAATGCCTCAAAAGCTTCCCTCCAACGCACTAATTTCTTGCTAAGTCGTCGTGAGAGTCTACTTCGCAAGCAACAAGATATCCTATTTAGCTTAACTAAAGACAAATCACTTAATCAAGGGAATTTTATTGATGCTGTTCAAAATATTACCCGTACAGGTAGCCATGCCTTAAATGTTGAGCGAGTTAGTATTTGGCTGTTTGATAAGACTAAGACGCTATTACATTGTCTTGATCTATATATTAAAAGTACCAATCTTCATACAGAAGCAGATTTTTTAACTTCTCAGAATTATCCTAGGTTTTTTGCAACTCTCCGAGCAAAACATGTTATCGCTGTAGAAGATGTGCAAGAAGAAGACTATTTACAAGAACTAATTGATGCATATTTTAAGCCTGCGGGAACTGTATCTTTATTAATTAAATCCTTTGAGGTCGATGGTCAAGTAACAGGCATCATTGTCTTTGAGCATATTGATGTAGAACGTTTATGGTTACCTGAAGAGGATAGTTTTGCGAGTTCTTTGGCGGACTTATTATCTTTGGGAATGGAGTCTCAAGAGCGTCATCGGGCTGAAGAGAAGTTGCGAATTGAGCAGATGAAATCAGAACGTTTATTGTTAAATGTTCTGCCGCAGGAGATTGTAGAGCGATTGAAATTGTCACAGTCAAAAGCGGTAGCCAATAAAGTCTCTGAAACATATTCCGATCAGATGCTCAATCAGACCATAGATCCGATGTTAGATAATCTGGACAATGGTGTAAATGGTGCTATTGTTGCGGATGCTTTTGATGAAGTTACGGTTTTGTTTGCGGATATTGTCAATTTTACAGAATATGCATCGGCTATTTCCGCAAGTGATTTGGTTAATTGTTTGAATGATATTTTCTCAGAATTTGATCGCCTTGTGGATTTGTATGACTTAGAAAAGATTAAAACTATTGGTGATGCCTATATGGCTGTGGGTGGGTTACCAATACCCAGTAAAGATCACGCGGAAGCGATCGCCGAAATGGCTCTGGAGATGCAATTATCGATTCAGAAATTTAAGCGTTTAGATGGCAGTCCCTTTTTGCTGCGGATCGGTATTCATACGGGACAGGCGATCGCAGGGGTAATCGGCACTAAAAAGTTTATTTATGATCTGTGGGGCGATACGGTTAATGTGGCGAGTCGGATGGAGTCCCACGGTATTGCTGGGTGTATTCAAGTAACTGAAGCAACCTATCAACTCTTAAAAAATAAATATCAACTTGAACAAAGAAAAGCAATTTATATCAAAGGCAAGGGAGAAATGATCACTTATATACTTAAAGGAAGAGTTGAGATTTAGGAGGATGTCACAATCCAAGCAATTTGTGCATTGCTTTTACATATCTTCAAGATAAACTAGTTATCCATGATGTTGAAAATCTCATATACACCTAAGTTATTTAAAAATATTCCGTTAACGCTGATTTTAGTCGTTCCTTTTGTAGTGCAGATTTGTTTAACAGTTGGTGTAGTGGGGATCTTTTCCTTTCGGAATGGACAGCAAGCAGTTGGTGAATTAGCAACTCAATTGAGTGGAGAGGTCAGCGATCGCATTAGTGTAAAACTTGATAATTATTTACGAGTACCACCGCAAATTAATCAAACTAACGTGGATGCCGTCAAGTTAGGAATGCTCAATTTAAAGGATTTTCAGCAAGTAGGGGCTTTCTTTTGGACGCAGATTAATCTATATAAAGTTGGCTATATTAACTTTGCTTTTGATAACCAAGAGTTTATAGGTGTTGAGCGCAAAGATAATGGACAGATCGTAATTAATGAGACAACTTTAGCGCGAGGAATTACTAAAACAGCTAGTTTCTCAACCAATCGAGAAGGTAAGCGTCAACAATTACAAGAGGTCATCGAAACGGATGAAGATGTCCGAGAGGAGGGCTGGTATGCAGATGCGGTAAAAGCAGGTAAGCCCACATGGACGCGAATTTATCAATGGGTTGATCGTCCTGAAGTCTTATCAATTTCCCATAGCTATCCACTTTATGATCGCGATCGCAAGATCATTGGGGTGCTGGGTGTTGACTTTATTCTCACGCAATTGAATTCCTTTTTAAATGAGCTAAAATCAGATCAGTCAGGACGCATTTTTATAATTGAGCGATCAGGGCTAGTCGTTGGAACTTCCAGTGGTGAGCGGACATTTTCAATTGTCAATGGCAACCCCCAACGCCTAAATATTCTCAATAGTAGTGATCCGTTATCAAGAGCGACTGCTCGCCATCTAATTAGTGAATTTGGTGGTTTTAATTCGATTCAAGATAAAGAACACTTAGAACCCAACTTTGAAGGTGGCAAACATTTTATTCAAGTCCAGTCTTGGCGCGATCGCGATGGACTAGATTGGTTAATTGTGGTGGTGCTGCCTGAATCTAGCTTTATGGAACAAATTAATAATCGCAAACAAATAACGATCTTGTTTAGTCTAGCCGCGTTAGGTTTTGCGATCTTGATTGGCATGATGACAGCACGTTATATTACGGAACCATTGCTCAAATTAAGTGGTGCTTCTCAAGCGATCGCTAATGGTGATTTGGACTCTAGGGTATCGGTACAAGGCACAAGTGAAGTCAAAGTTCTATCTGAGTCATTTAATCGAATGGCAGAAATGCTGACAGAATCATTTAAACGCCTCGAAAAAGCGAATGTGGAGTTAGAGTCACGAGTGCAACAAAGAACTAGTGAGCTAGCTGAGAGTCAGCTATCATTACAACGGAATAATTTTTTGTTGCAACGTCGTGAACAACAACTGCGCCGACAACAAAAGATTTTGATTGATCTCACTAAAAATAAAGCTCTCAACTTGGGGGACTTTATTATAGCGGTGCAGAATATTACCGAAACCGCTAGTCAGACGCTAGATGTTGAGCGGGTGAGTGTCTGGCTATTTGACAGCAATAAGACCAGATTGCATTGCCTCGATCTCTATATAAAAAGCATTAATACCCATTGTGAAGCTGATTTCCTAGGGACAGATAAATTCCCCAGCTTTTTTGCAGCGTTGCAAGATAATCGCAGCTTGGTTATAGAAGATGTAGAGGAGGAAGAAATATTGATCGAGCTACGACCAGCCTATCTCAATCCCCTTGGTATTTTATCTCTGTTAATATCGTCCTTTGATATTGGTGGTGAACTCATAGGGCTTTTGATGTTTGAACAAGTTGATACAGAACGTTTTTGGTTACTTGAGGAAATCAGCTTTGCCAGTTCTTTGTCAGAGTTACTGTCGTTAGGGATGGAAGCTCAAGAACGCCGACGTGCCGAGGATGATTTGAAGGTTGAAAAAATGCGTTCAGAACGTCTACTGCTCAATGTTTTACCAAAGGCGATCGCTGAGCGCTTGAAGTCTTCCCCGATCTATATGCCCACTAGTATTCCCATTAAAAGAACTTCTGAAATATTAACAAATTCCATCATCCCCAAATTAAAACCTAGTGGCACGATTGTCGCCGATACCTTTGAAGAAGTAACAGTTCTATTTGGAGACATCGTATCATTTACAGAATTTGCATCTTCAGTATCAGCTAATGAACTCGTCCATATGCTCAATGAGATATTTTCCGAGTTCGATCGCTTAGTCGATTTCTATGGATTAGAAAAGATCAAAACGATTGGGGATTCTTATATGGCGGTGGGTGGGTTGCCTGTGCCACGCCCTGATCATGCTGAAGCGATCGCCTCTATGGCTCTAGACATGCAACAATCAATTAGCAAATTCATCCGTCCTGATGGTAGTCCTTTTAAGTTAAGGATTGGGATTCATACTGGACAGGCTGTTGCAGGCGTAATTGGCAAGAAAAAATTCATCTATGATCTTTGGGGAGATACGGTAAATATTGCTAGTCGTATGGAGTCTCATGGGATTGCAGGTTGCATTCAAGTTACGGATGTGACCTATCAAGTGTTAAAAGACAAATTCCAATTCGATCCCCAGAGAAAGATTGAGATCAAAGGTAAAGGCGAAATGATTACTTATTTCCTAACAGGCAAGCCCTGAGTAGTTATACTCTTTTTTCACCCAAGAATTGGTGACGCAAAGCTCTGCACCACTAATTCTTGGGCTTTACTGTCTAATTTTCGACTATAGCAACGCAAGAGATAGCTAGGACAAATCAAAACCCAAAAGATGAATGGCGGCGCTTCACGCCGCCATTCATCTTTTGGGTTTTATATCCTAAGCAATATATATTCATTTTGTGGTTGCTGAAATGTTGAATTGCTCTTCTTATTTGCGGCAACTAGTTCACGGATGCGTGGTGTTTGATTGACCAATTTGGAGGTGTTGCGTTAAGGCGATCGCGCTAGGGAGACATTTCATCCAGATTGGGAATGTAAGCGAGTAGGGGCGCACTCAATAAGTCCACGTCAAACTGACTGCTATCAATAGTATTATCTTTTGAAAAGCCAGCAATTTCAGAAAGTTTCTGCTCAGCAGCCAATTGTCCTGTTACCGACAACAGCCCCTGTTGAACCGCATTTTCTATAATCCGTCGAATGTTTTCTAGTCCGACTAGAGGGATCAGAGCCACGAGCGTATTGTGCCGAACAACTTTACTTGGATGATCTAGTAATCCAATAATCTGAGTTGTATAAGTGTCTCCAAAATGCCATAACCGTTCTGCGAGAAATACGCTTGCTCTCTCAGCGACAACCTCAGAATCACCTTTGGTTACTGCGATCAGTTGGTCAATTAATTGGGTGATGAGTTGAGCAGGGAGTGCCTCAATATTCAGTTGCCCTAAGCCGACGACAGAGGCTAGTACAAGATAGGTAAAATTGGTTTCCCTTAAACCTGCTAATACATAATCGATACGCTCATTTTCGGAAATTAAATCAGGATACATCAGCAGATTGGCGATCGCTTGAATATCTTTCCATTCCCGAAGCACTCTAATAATCTCAGCTTGATCATCCTGATCGATTGCTGAGATATTAGCTCTAGCTTCCCCTAAATTATCAAGTTCTCTGGTCTCCAAAAAAGTCTTCAGGTTTATGTTCACTTTGTTTTATCTTCCTATTCAAATTCAGCAATGCATCTTTATTTACTGTGGGGGCTTTAACTGATGACTCCACCTACAGTACTACAGAAAATCTTATCCATTGATCGAACATCATTGCTAGGTTCTTGTGACATTTACTGGTCCAGCTTCGGCAAAGTGAGTCGTTAAAACATTTCTGACTTCCTCGTGGTTAGGGGTAGTACCGTCATCTTTCGTAATGATAATTCCTGTAGATGCTGACACGTAGACCCAATTAAGATCAGTAAACGCTTTGCGTACCGCCGCCTCACCTTTGGTATTAATAAAGTGATGGAGGATTCGTTGTGCTGAGCCAAATTCAAAGGTGTCTAGTCCACCCTGTCCACCTGCACTAACAGGCTTCATATAGTCTTCCGCTTTACCACTGTATTTGCCTGCAATATCAAGATCAAAGTTTAAACTTACGCCAACCTTTTGTAATTGATGCAAAGCCTGACGCATTTGTGCTTCTCCAGGTCGATAATGTCCACTCTTATTATTGAGTTTTTCAATCGTCCCACCCGTAGCCTTGATTGTCCCTGCTGCTGAAGTGGCTCCACCTGCCAGTAGACTTGAATGGTGGTATTTACCAATCTTGTGCGAGGCCATATGCAACGCACCTGTTGGACTCATCACAAAAATTTCCCAGCCCTTTCCAGTATGCTGGGTGACGCTCGCAGATGTATCTACGTCAGCAGATGGAGTGTCATGGGTAGCACTACGCTTTAACTTGCCACCAGAGAAGGAAACCAACGTCTTGTCCTGAGCGGCGAATGTATCGTCATACTCCACGAGGCGAGCCGCCAGTGCCGCCATGTCTAATTCGCCCTTGGCATTGATCACAATATCTTGCAGTTGGGCTTTTTCGAGTTGAGTTGAATAAAAGTGGTTCAGAGTATGCATTGTCGTGTCTCTGTCCATCGCCGCGATCGCACCATGCACACTCTGCTGAGCATCATCGCCTAAGTCAAGCATTGCCTTCACAGTATTTAGACCACTGGCATCTCCCACGGCAACAAGCTTAAGTGCTTCGATCATGCTGTAGAGCTTGCTGACAAAAGTGCCATACCACTCGACTACACCTCGAAGGTCGCCACGCTGCACTGTTCGCTCTAGGTCATAATGCGCGTCTACACCACGCTGATCTAAGTAAACCTCACGCTGTACCAATCGCTGCACTGCCCCACTATTTTGCTGCACTACGTGAGTCAACTCATGGGCGATCAATTCCTGACCACCTTGACTGCTTGGGTCATAGGTTCCTTGTCGAAAAAATACGTCTTGACCAGTAGTAAAAGCCTTCGCCTGAATAGATTTATTTAACTGATCAGACTGAGAATCTGTATGCACCTTGACCCTACTAAAGTCTGCCCCCATCGCTTGACCCATCTTTGCTTGTAAACCAGTATCTAAAGACTGACCACCCCCTCGCGCATTTTGAATTGATGACTCTAAATCCGTTGAAACCTCTCCCCCTCCAATATTTTCTCGCCGTTGCACTAAAGATTTTATTTTTAGTCGATTTCTACTGATTTCCTTTCGCTGAACAGGGGGAGGTTGGGGATTCGTAGACAATTTGTTTACTTCTTTCCGTTCCTTTTTACTTTCTTCTTCTTTAACTTCTTGTCGTTGAATTGGTTGATTTTGAACCGATTGATTTTGTACAGGTGAATTAGCTGATAAATTGATCGGCGGACTAGCCAGAGAATTAATTTGCTGAACTACTTTTACCGCAGTATTATCTGCCTCTTGCTCATATTTATCGTTTGGCTCTCCAATGTTAAGTTTTGTCTGGACTGCTATTTTCTGAGTGCCGATCGCCTTCAAACGATTCTCTGATTTTTTTTGAACTGGCGTAGCAGATTCAGATATCGGCATAGAAATTTGTTTTTCTAGCAAATTCTCAGAAAAATTTAAATTGCCGCTTCTCGACTTATCTTGCTCCTGCGATACTTCTTCCTCTTGTACTTCAGGCGTAGCAAATGGTCTGGTTTGAAGGTTTACGGGGACGGGCTTTACTGTAGCAACTGTTTGAGAGGGGATTTCATTTTTATGTCCCATATTCCATAAACTCGCTTAAGGTTATATTGTTTGATGCGAATACTATGGAAAGCACTCTCATAAAGCATTCTTGCACATAAATTGTAAATCTAGTTTTGGACTGGTTTGGGAATCGCCATTTCCACATTTTGGAATATGAGGCATTGGGTTAAGGCGATCGCATCATCCAAAACCTACATTCCGCTCGTAATGGAAGGGTAAAATAATTACCGAAAATCAAAATCATCGAAAATCAAAAAAGAGGAGGTAAATATTAATACA
>NZ_NDHW01000099.1 GCF_002251945.1 Pseudanabaena sp. SR411 | reverse complement strand
CCTAATACCTAATCCTAAATATTCTCCTTTTCATTCTCTTGGATTTGCTCAGTTCTCCATTCTCTGGGTTGCTTCTTCCTGCTCTTTTTCTGATTTTCTTAATCAACTTAGTCTAGACTCCAGTAAATTACTTAGGGAGAGGAGATGTCTAGATCCCCCCCAGCCCCCCTTGTAAAGGGGGGAGAATTATCTTCTTCCCCCTTTACAAGGGGGATTGAGGGGGATCTTTGGCAACTTTTGCTTTAGGGTCTTTGCATTTTTCGCGCCCTCCTGAGATCGCCACGTGAAGGTACTTTGACTGAAGCATCTTGGTCGCTTGATGGGGCAATTATTTCCGCAATACTACTAACTGTTGGGGCTTGATAAAGGCTATGGGCGGCAACCTGAGCATTCAGTTCTTTGTTTAAACGGGCAATCAATTGCACACCTAATAGTGAGTCACCTCCTAATTCAAAGAAATTGTCATTGATACCGACCTTATCAATCCTTAATAGCTGTTGCCAAATTGCAGCGATCGCTTTTTCGGTGTCGTTACTAGGCGCGACATAGATACTATTTAGCCGAGGTCTTGGGTAGAGTTGGCTGGTGGTAGGGGATTCATTAGTTAAATCTGAAGATTTAGGATCGGTAAAGGCGGAAGTTTGTTCCCAGAGACTTTCTAGGGACTGCGGGGTAACGATCGCCTGTGATAGCGTGCTGTTTAAAATGCGGGTTAGAGCCTCTAAACCTTCCGATGGAGCGATCGCATATTTGAGACTTTCTTGTTGCAGGGCTTGGAATTTTGCTGATGCTTGGGTGTTTTTTGTATTCACAGCCATACCGACATCTCGCCAAGCATTCCAGTTAATGCTGGTGACAAATTTGGTTTTCTTTAAGCTATGAGCATAGGTATAGGCATCTAGAAAAGCATTTGCCGCACAGTAATCGACCTGACCAAAGGCTCCTAATACTGCGGTTAAGGATGAATAGAGAACAAAAAAGTCAAGGGGTTGATCTTGGAAAATTTGCTCTAACACCAAAGTTCCTTGAATTTTTGGAGCCATCACCTTGGCAGCTTCCGCACTAGATTTTTGTTGGATCACTCTACCTCCAGCCACTCCTGCCGTATGGAAGACTCCCTGAATTTGTCCCCATTGCTGTTCGGCTTTGGCGATCGCTACTTGCATCTGTGACAAGTTAGTAACGTCAGCAGCGATCGCCAGTACCTCAGCCCCAATGGCTTCTAGCTCTTGCAGGTTCAGGATCTGTTGACTAGTGCGATCGTTGATGGCGTGGGTGTCTAGCCAACTTGTCCATTGCGATCGCTCAGGGACTGCACTCCTACCAATAAGCAATAATTTTGCTTGAAATGTCTTGGCTAAATGCTCGGCAAGAACTAACCCTAGTCCACCTAGTCCACCTGTAATCAAATAAATGCCACCTTGTTTAAGCCTTGGAGGATCTTGCTGTTGTGCTAATTGAACTGGCTCATAGGTAGGCAACCATCGGCGATTGCCACGATATGCCACAATCGGATCTTTGATGGGTTCTGCCAATTCAGAGAGGATTTGATCGATCCAGCGATTATGGCTCTGTTCGTTATTGACTGGCAAGACGATATCAATACTCTGACATTGAATTTGGGGATATTCCTTGGGAATCACCTTACAAGTGCCCAATACTGTCGCCTTTGCGGGTTGTAAAGATTCATCCTCAGTGACCGCTTGGATCTGATTGGAAATTACCGATATTTGTAAACCTTCCTCCCAAGTATATTTACCAAGGGCTTGAGCAAGATACAGCAGGCTGTAAAAACCTCTGCTTAAAGTGTCGTCGATAGAAGGATTTTCCTTAACAGCAGTGACATTCCAGAAATGGAGAATTCGGCTAGGTTTGCGATCGCTCTTCATTAAATCATCGAGCAAGGCTCCATAGGCGCTAGCAGAGTTAGGGTTGATGCTATAGGAATTAGTTTCTAAACAAGTAAATTCTGTCGCTCCAGCCGCCACGGTGATCAGATTTGGCTGGGTCTGGCGTAGTTTTTGCAGCAGTAGATCCGACCAAGGGCTTGGATCGAGAAAAACTAGCCAGAAGTCTTTTTCGAGTTTTTGGGGTTTTGCAGGATTGGCGATCGCGCTTTTCCAAACTGGTGCATAGAACCATGCGTCAAGGTTTAATCTTTGGTCAGCAAGAGAATTAGTAAAAGTAGTAATGGTGGCTTTTGCTGGTGGAGAAATCCAGAATCTTTGACGCTCAAAGGGATAGGTGGGTAAGGGCAAGCGATGTCGCCATTGATGACTATAGAAAACTGACCAATCAATGGAGATGCCGCCTAGCCATAATTGACCTAAAGTATTTAACAGATGCGTGAAGTCAGAGGATTGCTCCTGTGGATGGCGCACAGAATTGAGAACCATTTGCGCGGATGGCTTCTGGCTATGGCGACGCACTAAGGTACTTAAAGTCTTCCCTGCCCCAACTTCTAATAAAATCTGTGCGGGATTATTAAATAGTTGCTGGATGCCATCACTAAAGCGCACAGTTTGGCGAATATGCTTAACCCAATAGCTAGAATCGAGCGCTTCGGCAGGAGTAATCCAATTCCCAGAGACATTGGAAATATAGGGGATTTGAGGTGGATGTAGATGAACCTTGGCGAGATGGCTTTGAAATTCAGCAAGCATTGGCTCCATCATCGCCGAATGGAAAGCATGGGAAGTATGCAGACGACGGCAATCTATGCCCCTTGTAGTTAATTCTTGCTCTAAGCGATTGATTGCTGCAAATGTCCCTGATACTACACTAAGATTAGGCGCATTGAGAGCAGCGATCGCTACATCTGGTTCGGCATTTTGTGCAATTAGTGGTTGAATTTCCGCTTCACTTAAAGAAACCGCTAGCATCGCTCCCGCAGGTAATTGCTGCATTAAGCGTCCACGCATGGCAACTAAGTTGAGAGCCTCTTCGAGAGTAAATACTCCCGCCAAACAAGCCGCCACATACTCACCAATGCTATGCCCAATCATGGCGATCGGTTTAATGCCCCAAACTAGCCATAGTTGTGCCAGAGAATAGGCGATCGCAAATATGGCAGGTTGGGCGATCGCTGTTTGCTGTAATCTGTCTTGCATTTCTGAGGTCTGCGCTTGCGGCGGATACAAGATTTTCCGTAAATCTAAGCCTAGCAATGGGTTTAGGAGTTCACAACAGCGATCAAGATGTTCGCGAAAAACAGGGGCATTTTCATAAAGCTCCCGTGCCATACCTACATATTGCGAACCCTGCCCCGAAAACATAAATACCACGGAGGCTTGGCGATCGCTCTTGATGTGGCTGGAGTTTGCGAGAGAAGGCGGATCAGTTAGACTGGCGATCGCTTCATCGACGTTGCGACATACCAACATCCGCCGATGCTCGAAATGATGTCGCCCAAGGCTGAGGGTATAGGCTACATCCGCTAGGTTAAGATTACGATTCTGTTGGAGGTGGATGGCGAGATTTTGGGCGATCGCATTTAACGCTGTCTCTGTTTTCGCTGATATGAGCAATAATTTATCGCCATGATCGGAATCATGGCGATCAGAATTTTTAATTACAGGTGATTCTTCTAAAACCACATGGGCATTTGTGCCACCAATTCCAAAGGAACTTACCCCTGCTCTCAAGGGATGATTACCAGAGCGTTGCCAATCCCTAAGAGTTGTATTCACATAAAAGGGACTATTGGCAAAATCAATATCAGGATTGGGTTGCTCAAAATGGAGGGTGGCAGGAATTTGACGGTGGTGAAGAGATAGAACTGTTTTGATTAATCCTGTTACCCCTGAAGCCGCATCCACATGACCAAAATTTGACTTTACCGAACCGATCGCGCAAAATCTTTTCTTGGCAGTTTGTTCTTGAAAGGCTTGGGTCAAGGCTCGAATTTCAATGGGATCGCCTAAATTTGTCCCCGTACCATGAGCTTCGATATAGGAAATCGTCTCTGGATTGATCCCTGCGATCGCCTGAGCCTCAGCAATCACTTCCGCTTGTCCAGATACACTAGGGGCGGTATATCCGACCTTTAAAGAGCCATCATTATTGATTGCCGAGCCTTTGATCACCGCATAGATATAGTCGCGATCGGCAACGGCTTCTTCTAAACGCTTTAACGCCACAATCCCTACAGCATTACCAAAAATCGTGCCATCGGCTTTAGCATCAAAAGGACGACAATATCCATCGGATGAAAAGATATCTCCCGATTGATAGGCATAGCCAACCTGCTGTGGCGTACGGATACTGACTCCTCCTGCTAAAGCAATATCACACTGATAGCTCAAGAGATCGCGACAGGCTAAATGGATCGATACTAATGAAGTAGAACAAGCAGTACTAATATTAAGGCTTGATCCATTCAAATTTAATTGATAAGAAACTCGCGTTGCCAAGAAATCGCGACTATTACCGATTCCTGCGCCCCAGCCACCTTCTGCAAATAGATTGGGATTCAGGCTGAGATTATATAGCAGGTAAGTACTCCAATTTGCCCCTGCATATACACCGATTTTCTCTTTACTACTATTTGTCGAGTAGCCAGCATTCTCTAGCGCTTGCCAAGCACATTCTAGAAATAATCGCTGTTGGGGGTCGATCAATTCGGCTTCCTTTGGGCTATAGCCAAAAAACTGAGCATCAAACTGATCGATATCCGCTAACACCGCACCAGCCTTGACATAGTTGGGCTGATTAAAAATTTCTGGACTCACTCCTTCAGCGATCAACTCTTCTTCGGAGAAAAAAGTAATTCCATCTACGCCATTACGGAGATTTTGCCAAAACTGAGCAATATCCTTGGCTTTAGGGAATCTCCCTGCCATACCAATGATTGCAATTCCTGTTAAATGATCTTGACTCATCTGCTCATCCATAATGTTATCCATTATCTCTACTCCTGCGCTGGCTTAGACGTTGATTAGCTTCCTGCTCCATTGCTACACGTTGTTTGCTAGCGCGATCGCTAATATTTTTTAGTGGTGTTTTTTCGGGCTTCGTTGAGCTAGAGCTAGCTTGATTAGCTTCGGCTTGACTCAGATAAGTCGAGAGGGAACTAATCGTTGGATATTCAAACAAATCAACGGTCGGAATCGAACGAGAGAGCGCAGTTTGCAATTTTTGCTTGGCTTGAATGAGGAGAAATGAATCTCCTCCGAGACTAAAGAAATTATCATGAATACCAATCTGTTTAATACCTAGTAATTCTTCCCAAATAGTGGAAATTATTTGCTCAACTTGAGTATTAGGCATGGCGTAAGCGGTTGACAGATTTGGTCGAGCATAGAGAACTTTATCACCAGTCTCTTCGGCAGGTTTACTAGCAGAGTCTCTTAGCTTCCAAGCATTAGGCTGTATCCATTGCTCATAGCGTCTGGGCAGATCGGCGACGGCGATCGCAATTTGCGGCGTAAAAGACATCGCTAGGGCTTGCTCGAAGGCTTGTGTGCCTTCTGTCGCGGTCATCGAAAATTCTAATAGACTAGAACCTTTGCTAGATTCTGCATTTTTCGCTTCTTCAATGTTCCAAGTATCCCAGTTTAAACTTTTCCACTTTGGGTCATTTTGGGCAATTACAAAACTATCCATAAACAGATTGGCGGCGGCGTAGGCAGTCATTCCTAAACCTCCCAAAATTGCTGCTAAAGATGACATTAAAATCCAAAAGTCAAGATGGCGATTCCCTTCAGGGTGCGTTCCGCCGCCTAATAGCTCCTCTAAAACCAGCAGTCCACAAACTTTAGGTTGAAATTGTTGTTCGCAGTCTAGAGTTTCTATCGCCGATATCTGCGAAAACTTAGCACTCTGCAAAGCTCCAGCCCCATGAATTACGCCATTGATATTTCCAAGCTTTGATTCTGCTTGAATTAAGGCAGCTTGCATTTGCGACTTGTCGGTAATATCAACACTCATCACCAACACTTCTGACCCTAAGTTCTCTAACTGGCGTAATTTTTCGATTTTTTGGCTAATCGGATCTTCCTGAGCATGGGTAGTCAACCAGAGATCCCATTCTGGGCGTTCAGGAAAAGGCGATCGCCCAATTAAAATCAATTTTGCTTGGAAATTCCGCGCTAGATACTCCGCTAAGACTAGCCCAATTCTGCCTAAGCCGCCTGTGATTAGATAAACACCTTTTTGCCTTATGGGAACTGCTTGCTGAGCTTGGCTAATGGGAATCGGCTCATAGGATTGCGTCCAGCGATGGTAGTTACGATAGGCAACGATCGCGTCATGGTTTGTGCTGGTGATTTCTTGTAACAGTTGAGATAAGAAGCGATCGCTTTGATAAGATGCAGATTCTGTCACCGTGATATCGATATTGCGGCATCGGATATGGGGATATTCTTGGGGAATCGTTTTACAAGGGGCTAACAAAGTCGCTCTAGCTGGACAGATAGTTTCATTGCCTAATACAGAATGCAGATTATTAGAGACAACAGTTATTTCTATAGGATCGAGTATTTGGCATTTATCTAGAGCTTGAGCAATGGAGATTAAGCTATAAAAACCGAGAGATTGTGCTTGTGCAAATTCTGCATTTATAGGGTGATCCCATACATTCCAGAGATGCAAAATTTTAGTCGGTTGCTTACCGATCGCTTGCAAAGTATTGAGCAATGTCCCATAGTCTTGAGGATGTTGGGGATTAAGCACATAGCTATTTTCAGTCACTTTACCAAACTGATTACCAATATTTACGGTAATAATTTCGACGTGATCGCTTTGTTGTAATAGAGCCGCCAATTTTGTAGACAGCCCTAAACTATCAGCAAATATCAACCAACAGGGCTTTGATAGATTGTGCGAATCAGCTTCTGTTCTCATCTCCTCTAGGGCTGGAAATACCGTTTGCTTCCAGAGGGAAATATAGAACCACTGAGTCTGATCGGGATTCTTAGTTAAACTCTGACGAAGATTTTGAATTGGATTGTCTTGGGGTAATACTTTAGCGCCATCAATCCAAAAGCGTTGACGCTCAAAGGGATAGGTAGGCAAGGCAACTCGATAGCGTTCTTCATCCCCATAGAAGTTTTCCCAATCAATAGTTGTCCCCGCTAGCCAAAGCTGCCCAAGGGTCTTAATTACAAAACCAGCATCGGATTGATGATCCTTAAGATGGGGTAAAGATGTCAGAACTAGATGCTCATTTTTGCGCTCAGGGTGACGCATCGCCAAACTACTGAGGGTATTTCCTGCTCCCACCTCTAGGAAAATTGCATGGGGATCTTCCAAAAGTTGCTGCATTCCCTCACTAAACCGCACAGCTTGCCGTAAATGTTGTCCCCAGTAGCTAGCCGAAGTTGCTTCTAGGTCAGTAATCCACTTGCCCGTAACATTCGATAAATAGGGGATTTTGGGAGCCTGTAGACGCACTTGAGCAAAGGCAGTCACTAAGGGACTAACCACAGGTTCCATCATCGCTGAATGGAAAGCATGGGAAGTATGCAGAGGACGATGCTCAATTTCTCGTTCAGTCAGAATCGCGATTAGGGATGCGATCGCCTCCGTTGTTCCCGAAACCACACAATTCGTAGGGCTATTGATCGCCGCCAATGAAATATCCGCATTGAGGAATGATTTGATTTCCTGTGGCGATCGCGATATGGCTACCATTGCGCCTGTGGGCTGTTGCTGCATTAACCGACCACGCTGGGCGACAAGGGTTAGCGCCTCATCTAGCGAAAATACCCCTGCTAAGCAAGCCGCCATATATTCACCAATGCTATGCCCGATCATGGCGTGAGGCTTAATACCCCAATGCATCCATAACTGCGCGATCGCATAGGCAATCGTAAATATGGCTGGCTGGGCGATCGCTGTTTGTTTGAGTTGCTGCTCCGCGATCGCCAGATTTGCCTCAGATGGATATAAAATATCCCGCAAGTCAAGTCCTAAGGGTTTATAGAGATAGGAAGCGCAATAATCAATATGCTGTCGAAACACAGCCTCTTCTTGATAAAGCTCCTTGCCCATATTCACATATTGAGAACCCTGCCCCGAAAACATAAATACAATCGGGCGATCCTGCGAATCTTGAAATTGAGTTAAAGTCGGCGATGTTTCTGGTGCGGCTAAATCCCTTGCCGCCGATGCCGCAGACTGGCAAACTAACATTTTTCTATAACCGAAGGTTCTCCTACCGACTTGGAGCGTAAAGGCAACATCAGCCAGATCTAAACTAGGACAATCTTGAAGATGTTTAACTAAATTTTGGGTCGCCCGATCTAGAGCCGCTAGCGACTTCGCAGAAAGTAATAAAAGTTGATGTGATCGCGAACTTCGCTCCGTCTGATCAATCTTCTCAATCCGATCAATTTGCGGAGATTCTTCTACAATCACATGGGCATTAGTACCACCCACACCTAGCGAACTAACTCCCGCCCGACGAGGCATTCCCTGGGGGGTGATCCAATCTTTTAGCGAAGTATTCACATAAAAAGGCGTATTGGGAAAATCAATTTTAGGGTTGGGAGTTTTGACATGGAGTGTAGGTGGAATCTTGCGGTGTTTCAAAGCTAATACGGTCTTAATTAAACTAGCGACACCTGCTGCTGCATCCAAATGCCCAATATTACTTTTTAATGACCCGATCGCACAGAATCCGCGCTTCTGGGTATAACTCCTAAAAGCTTGAGTAAGCGCCATAATCTCCACAGGATCGCCAATATTTGTCCCCGTCCCATGCGCCTCAACATAGGTAATCGTCTCAGGATTGATATCCGCGATCGCCAGAGCCTCGGCGATCGCCTCCGACTGACCATCCACACTAGGAGCCGCAAAACTTACCTTCAAAGAGCCATCATTATTAATCGCTGAGCCTTTAATCACCGCTTCTATATGATCATGATCGGCGATCGCATCCTCTAAACGCTTAAGAACAACAATTCCGACACCACTACCAAAAATAGTACCTTGAGCATCGGCATCAAACGCCCGACAATGTCCATCAGGAGAAGTAATGCCTCCCTCTCCATAGAGATAACCGATGTGATGGGGTATCCTCACTGACACCCCACCCGCCAAAGCCATGTCACACTCATCATTCAGCAAACTCTGACAGGCTAAGTGAATAGCTACCATGGAAGTAGAACAAAAGGTTTGAATATATAAGCTGGGACCCTTAAGATTTAACTTATAGGAAGTTCCCGTCGCTAAAAAACCTCGACATCCACCATCGGTAATCTGTGCCTTTCCAATTTGAGCAAGATGATTAATTAAATAGGTATTCTCCGAAGAGCCAGCATAAACACCAATCAAGCCCGCATAGCGCTCAGGATCATATCCCGCGATCTCTAGAGACTCCCATGCACATTCTAAAAACAAGCGATTTTGCGGATCCATATATTCCGCTTCCCTTGGATTAATGCCAAAAAAATTAGCATCAAACAAATCAAAATCATCTAAGGTAGAAGCAGCTTTAACGTAGTTAGGATCGCTAAAGAGATTGGATGCTACTCCTGTCAATAAAAGCTCTTGTTCGCTAACTTGACTAATAGACTCCACACCATTTTGCAGATTTTCCCAAAACTCAGCTACTGAATTTGCTTTGGGAAATCGACCATTTATGGCAATAATCGCAATATCTAACCCAGTTGATGGGATTGGTTGATTTGGCATAGAGCTTTTTACAATCTCTTTACAAGAAAATATTGCAGAATTATTTCTCTAGCTACTTCAAGTTGAATTGTCTGCTGAATACAACTAAACGATCTACAAATTTTTAACAACAATAGCATCATAGCGTAGCATTATTAATCCATACTGCCATTAATCAAAAGTAGGTTTCATCGGTAAATCTCCGCCAAATTGCGGATTGATTACGAGAAACTTTATTGTTCCATTTGGCAATAAAGAGCATTAGGGCTTAATGCAAGCGATCGCCTATATCATAGATTCAGAAACCTTTTTGCGAACATCTACACAAGTAAATTTTTATACATGATGCGCCCACATGTGAAGATTTTTATCAATTTTTACAATAATCTAGCGATCGCAACTATGCCCTTAGAAAAACTATTAAATATTCTTTACCAACTTACGCACAACAACATCAAGTAGAGGTTGCGGATTCTCCTTAAATGTCATATGTCCACCAGACAGCATTACCGCTTCAAACTCTCCAGTTGTATATTGCCGCCATTGCTCCAGAAAATCTTGATTAACTAAAGGATCATCATATCCACCCATCGCTAAAATTGGGCAATTTACAGAGAATTCATTGAATACTTGATAGGTTTCGTTAATAGTAAAGTCAGCCCTAACAATAGGCAAAAACAATGACATTAATTCTGGATCATCCAAAATTAGATTAGAAGTCCCTCCAATAAGTCGTAATTCCTCAATCAAAGCTGAATCTGCCTGTAAATGTAAAATTTTATCAAGTGGAATATGTGGAGCGCGACGACCAGAAACTATTAAATATTCGGGAGATGGTAAGTGGTTTTGGTAAAGTTGGCGTACAAACTCAAAGGCAATCAAAGCCCCGACACTATGACCAAATACAGCAAATGGCACATTTTTAACATACGGCAAAAGGCTTATTAGTAATTCAGATATTAATAGTGCCATATTACTAAAAGCAACTTCTTTAAATCGTGTTTCTCGCCCTGGCAATTGAACAGCACTTATCGCTAGACCAGATGGCAAATATTTTGACCAGCTATTAAAGATAGAGGCTCCACAACCTCCCGGAGGAAAACAAATTAAATTTAACGATGTTGAATGACTTAACTTTGGTTGTAGTATCCAAGGATTATTAATTTTTAGATCAGACATAGACAAATATTAGATTTTCTAATTTAGAATTGTAAACTATCATAACTAGCTAGTTTCACTACGTCTAAAAACTAGTACTCTTGATAATTTTAGCGATCGCCTATAGTATTAGCCTAAAATTTCTATTCAATAAACTTCAACCATACAAGGATCTGTCATTTTTTAGCCATTTTACTTATTCCCTAAATTTACTATGCTAGCTAACAACCTAAGCATTCTATCTAGAGATTACAAAGATCTAGAATCTAAGGGTTATGTGGTAATCCCTGCTTTTTTGTCATCAGAAGAATTAGAAGTATTCAGGAAGGATATCTCTACCCAAGACTGCCAAGGACTACCCAAAAATCAGAACTATCGACTAGGGGCAATATCACAGCAAACCTTAGACAAATTTGCCCAAAAGTTTAATGAGGTTAGTAATAGTGTTAGAGAGCAAACCAATATCCAAGCAGATTTGCTAGTAGGTGGTGCTTACTTTTCTACCGAGGGCAATCAATCCTTTGGCTGGCATCAAGATCATGAGAGTTATTACCTTACTCAAAATCATTATCACTATCTAAATCTATACATGCCGATTATTAAGCCCGATGTCAGCAAATCAAACTTGTGCATTGTTCCTTTTGATCGTTTACAGGTAAGAAGTCCAGAAATCTATAAACGGATTTTGAACAGAGGTGCGACCCGTTATCAAGTAGAAAAGCACAAAACCACAATTTACAATGATAACGATGGCGGTAAATTAGGAATACTAGATTACAGTATTGAAGATATAGCGGAAATCCCTTACCTGAATGCTGGAGATCTACTTTTAATTAGAGGAGATGTAATCCACAGGACGCAAGATGCCGAGACATTACGCACTGCTCTTTCTATCCGCATAACTAGTAGTGAGGATAAAATTGTTAAAGCTAAGCTAGTTCGAGGAGGACTGAGCAAATTCACCATGATGTTGAATAATATAGCCAATTATCAAGTTATATTCGCTTACCTTGATCATCATAGACTTAGGCAATTTAATATCAATGGGAAGGATGCTGACCAGTTTATTGAGTTTAGCAAGACATTCCCTAAGGAACAATGGATGACCAAAAGCCAGTTTTTTAGATATCTCATTTTGCAAAAAATTAAAGCTGGATTAGTTTTGAATGCGGGTTTTATAGCTTTGTATTATCTTGCCTCAAAGTTAAAAGCACGGCTATTGAAACTTTTTTAAGTTTTATAAAAAAATGTCACTATAGGAATTCTTGAAAATATGAGCTTTAATCCATTCCCTGTAATATCCAACAAGACTTTTGGCTTCAATGATGTCTCTGATGTCTTCAATGAAGTCTTCAAAGCTAATGATAAATTATTTAAAAGATCCTTTAAAAAACGCAGCTATTCAGATAAACGAGAAGTGAAAGTCCGCCTAGATCTTGATTTAGCTCCTACAAACATTTCAGTTCTTGACCAACCTAAGGTTAAAAGGAATAATCAGTTTGATACTGATACTTTTGCCAATGATACTTCTACCACTGATGCTACTGATATAGTTCTGTCTCCTCAGACCATATTTGCTGCTCCAACAGCAATTTCTAGTCCTGTAGTTGATACCACAGTTTTTCCTACACAAAACCAGTCTAATCTAGGCACTCCTTTTAGCTCTTCTATTTCTCAGGCTAGTAATTCTTTTAGTAAGCTGTATATTTTTGGAGATAGCCTCTCCGATCAAGGCAATATTTTTAATATTACAAAGTTTGCCAATAGTCTGGAGCCACAAATTCCCATCGTTCCTAATTCTCCTTATTTTGAAGGTCGATTTAGTAATGGACCTGTTTGGACTGATTATCTCTCCGCAGGTTTAGGATTGCCGATACAGATATCTACGAAACTGAGTGTACTTTCTCCTTCTATACCGCTTTCTTCGCCATTCGCCTTGGTTAATAGTGAGTTAAGTGTCAGTCCATTTTTTAATGGTGCTACTACCACTCAAAGCGTTAACTTTGCCTTTGGCGGCGCTCAGACTGGCGTTAACAGTGGGCTAGCAGGTACAGTTAGCAGCTTAATTCCTGGTGTATTACAACAAGTAGCATGGTTTATCAACGATCACATTAGTGTTGGAAAGACTGCTGACTCTAACGCTCTATATGTTGTTTTTGCAGGGGGTAATGATTATTTAGATCCTAGTAATGCCTTACAGCCAAATCAATCTGTTAGTAATATTGCATTATCGATCGCAGCGCTCTACAGTCAAGGAGCGCGTAACTTCCTAATACCCAATTTACCTGATTTAGGAATTACGCCACGGGCCTTAAAAGGTGGAGCCGAAGTTGAGACCAGACTCAGTAATTTAACGATCGCCCATAATACATTACTTAATGAGGCGATCGCAGGGCTGGAGAATCTACTACCCCAGAGCAATTTAATTCCTTTAGACTTCTATGGTTTACTTAACAATATCGCAGCAAATCCCAGTCAGTTAGGGCTTACCAATATCACTGAACCCAGCTTTGATGCTACAACAGGTACTATAGTTGGCGATCCTAATACCCATCTTTTCTGGGATGAAATCCATCCCACAGCCATCGGTCATCTTGGGTTAGGTATTAGTGCACTTGTTTCCGTTCTCACTTCCACTCCGCAAGTCAATAATCTTAGTGCGGCTGACCCGATCTTGGTTTCTTTGGGCAATCAATCCAATTTTGCTCAAAATACCTTATTACCCGATATTTTGGCATCGACATTCAATCCAACATCTACTCTTATAGAAGTCTCTTATTAAACTTAAAGACCGCAACGGACAGAGCAAAGTGTTGCATTAAAACCTAATAAAGCAACATATATTGCCTTATTTAGGGCTATCTAAAAATTTTAAAAGTTTCCTCCTGCTCAAATTTAGGTATCTAGCATGTTCGATTTTCAAGGAAAGCAACCATCTACAAGTCTGCCTATAGACCAACTGAGAACTTGTTTAGGAGCAGTTGAAACAGCCTTAATGCTTGAGCCTGCGATTAGATCAGCAATTGTGAGGTTAAAACAAGATCAACTGGTAGCCTATGTGGTGACAGCCTTACAGTTATTCGATATTAAAGAAATTCATAGATATTTACAAAATGTAATACCTTTAGAATGGATTCCCCATGTTTTTATTCCTCTAGTAACCTTGCCATTTAATCCATTGGGAGAACTAGACGAATTAGCATTAGCAAATATTCCTGTAGTTGATCATCACCTTGCTACTCAATGGGAAGCCCTGATCAGTCAACAACCTGACATAGAAAAAGTAGCTGTAGTTGTGAGCGATCGCCCTACCCAAAACTTTCCTCTCCATCTATCAGATCTTTTACCGAACTGGGTTGGCTCTCGAAGTGTTCATGCACCAAATCGAATTGAGCCGATTTCTGATCGGTCTAATGATGGGATAGAGATTAAAAGCGATCGCTTAGCAATTAGTCATGGTGGACTACTTCAATTAGCTCCAGACAATCCTTTAAATCTAGCGGAAGCCCTGAAGCAAGCTGCTAGCAAATCTCCTGATAAGGGGATAACGTATATTACTGATGATGGAACTGAATCTCAACAGACCTATGGGGAATTACTGGCAAAGGCTCAATCGGTAATGGCAGGATTAAGTCAATTAGGCTTACAGCCTCAAGATAAGGTTCTCTTTCAATTAAAAGATAATTCTGATTTCTTAGCTGCTTTTTGGGGCTGTATTTTCGGAGGATTTGTTCCAGTTCCTCTATCCGTTGCAAATAGCTATCAAGAATTAAATAACAATGTTAAAAAACTGCACTATACATGGGAACTTCTCGATCACCCAATTATTTTAACAGATCGGCATTTAGTGGCTGATATCCATTCAGTAACTAGTATCTTAAATATGCGTAATGTCCAAATTGCTGAGATTGAGAATCTTCTCCTAGTGACACCATATTTAGAATATCATCATAGCCAACCAGATGATTTAGCAATTCTCCTGTTAACTTCTGGAAGTACTGGTAATCCTAAAGCAGTTATGCAAACGCATCAAAGTATTTTGAAGCGATCATTTGCCACCATCCAGATGAATCAATTTACTAGTCAGGACATTTCTCTGAATTGGATGCCTCTCGATCACGTTGGTGGAATTGTTATGTTCCATATCCGCGATGTTTGTTTAGCTTGTCAGCAAATTCATATAGTAACAGAATTTATACTAAGTGAGCCTTTGCGCTGGTTGGACTTGATTGATCGCTTTCGTGCAACTATTACATGGGCTCCTAACTTTGCCTATGGCTTGGTGAATAAGAGTCTTGATGGGAATCAATCCAAGTTATGGGATTTATCGTCAATGAGATTTATTTTAAATGCAGGTGAGGCTGTTGTACCCAAAGTAGCTAGGCTTTTTTTGGAGCAACTGCAAGTCTATAGACTCCCAACAACTGCGATGCACCCAGCATGGGGAATGTCAGAAACTTGTTCTGCTGTAACTTACTCAAAACGTTTTAGTTTAGATTTGACTAGTGATCATGATTCTTTTGCTGAGGTAGGCGTAGCTATTCCCGAATTTTCCATGAGAATTGTTGATTCAAAAGGAAATCTTGTAAATGAAGGAACTATTGGAGCTTTGCAAGTACAAGGATTGATGGTTACCAGTGGGTATTATCGGAACTCTACAGCCAATCAAGAAGCTTTTACGACAGATAATTGGTTTAACACTGGCGATTTAGGAATATTGCGTAAAGGTCGCTTAACTATTACAGGTCGCCAAAAAGATGTGATTATCATTAATGGTATTAACTACTATAGCCATGAAATAGAAAGATTTGTCGAAGAAATAAAAGGAATCGCTACTTCTTACACAGCCGCAGTAGGTGTTAGAGATGGTGGAGATACTGATCGCTTAGTGATTTTCTTTAGTCCGATCGCTAAAGATGAGACCGCTATTATCAAGCTGATGCAATCAATTCGTGAACGGATATTACAATCTTCAGGTATTTACCCAGATTATGTAATCCCTGTTGAATCAGCAACAATTCCCAAAACTGCGATTGGCAAAATTCAGCGATCGCTACTCAAAAAACAATTTGAGGATGGTGAATTTAAGCGCGTCATTAAGAAATTTGACATCCTTGAGGCGAATAGTAATACCATCCCTGACTGGTTCTTTCGTAAAGTTTGGCATCGCCAAGAGCTTAGACCTTACGCCATCCCCAAAATCAGTCGGACATTGTTGATTTTCTTAGATCTTCTGGGTCTCGGTGAGTCCATCGCTCAAATTCTCACCTCTGAAGGTCAAACCTGCATCAAGGTCGAGATTGGCAGTGAGTTTACAAAATTTAGCTCTCAGCATTATGCGATCGCGCCTAATAATGCTAGCCACTATTGCCAACTACTAGATAGCTTAGCCAAAGATAATTTAGCCCTGACAGACATTCTCCACCTGTGGAGCTATGGCGAAGCGAGATACGAGATATCTAGCCTAGAAGAATTGGAACAAGCTCAAGAATATGGATTATATAGTTTGCTGTTCTTAGTGCAAGCACTTGTACAAGAGACTAATCAAGCCCCAATTAAACTACAAGTCGTTTCTAGTCATGCTCAAGCAGTAATAGATAATGAGGCGATCGCCTATGCAAAGACCCCATTACTTGGTATTACCAAAGCAATTCCTGCTGAAATACCTTGGCTCAATTGCCAGCACATTGACCTGTCTCATTCGGGCGAAAGCCTATCAAACCATACCGCCTTTATTCTTCAAGAATTTTCGACATTATCCAAAGAACTAGAGATTAGTTACCGAGATGGGCAACGGTTTGTGAGTAGGTTAGCCAGAGTTGATTTTTCACAATCGCCAAAGCAAGAAATTCCTTTTAAACAGGGTGGAACTTATTTACTAACAGGCGGATTAGGTGGTATTGGCTTAGAAATCGCAAAATATCTGCGAAGAGAATATCAAGCCCGTTTACTTATAGTGGGAAGAACGCCTTTACCCCCTAGAAACCTTTGGGCAGAACACATACAACAATCAAGCCATATCTCTAATAAAATCCTTGCTTATCAGACCCTTGAACAAATTGATAATCGAAGCGATCGCCATAGCAAGATTATTTATCAAGCAGCCGATATCACCGATTTCGAGATGCTTCAATCTACAATTGCTCAAGCCCAAAAGCAGTGGCAATCTAATCTGGATGGAATCATTCATTTAGCAGGGCTTTATCATGAAGCGGCTTTAGTTGATGAGACTCCAGACACGATCGCCAAAATCTTAAGCCCTAAAATGGCTGGTACTTGGGTATTAAACCAGCTATTAAAAGATAATCCCAACAGTATTTTTATTAGTTTCTCTTCCATCATTGGCTACTTTAGTGGATCGATGCTCGGAGCCTATGCCGCTGCCAATGCTTTTCTAGAGGGATTTAACAACCACCAGAGACATCACCAGCACTCTAGTTACTGTTTTGCTTGGAGTATGTGGGATGAGGTGGGGATGAGCCAAGGATATGCAATGAAGGAACTCATTCGCACTAAAGGTCGATATACTTTGACTCCACTACAGGGAATTCAATCTTTTATTAGTTGTCTACATCATAGGCAATTTCAAGCCATGATTGGTTTAGAACCAACTAACTCATTCATCCGTAAATATTTACAGGAAGAGCCTTATAACCTATACGGATTAACTGCTTTTTTAGAAAGCCCAATTGAAATCGCTAATCAAGAATTTCCATCTATGCTTAGCGATCGCCTAAATTCTCTGGCTATAGTTGATGCCTTTAATACTTCTAGTAAATGTAGGTTTGTACAGGTTGATCAGATACCACTGACCAGTACAGGAGAAATTGACCGTCAAAAATTACTTGATCAAGATAAATTATTTAATCGTGACCAAGCCGAAAGGATTTTGCCACGCAATGCAGCCGAGCGGCAAATTGCTAAAATCTGGCAGGATATTCTCAAAGTATCGCAACTTAGTATTAATGATAATTTCTTTGAGCTGGGAGGACAGTCTCTATTGGCTACTCAAGTAACTTCACGGATTCGAGAGGTATTTCGACTAGATTTGGAGTTATCTGTTTTTTTTAAAGCGCCAACTATAGCAGGAGTTATCAACTCTCTAACTAGCCAAGCTCCTGCACCAAACTATATTCACAAAGTTGCAGAACTGCGCGAAAAGATCAGCACAATGTCACCTACAGAAATTCAAGCTAGGTTGTATAAGAATAAGAGTCCCATAAATTAAGCGATCACTTTGCTGTATTTAGGATCATCAAAACATTTATAGATGTATGAAAAGCACAAATTTTTGGGAAATGTCTGACTCAAATCTCGATGAGGAAAAACTTTTAGATCTCTTACTGGCCGAGGAAGGAATCACAATGTCTTCTGCGGAAACTATTTCTCTGAGAACACAAGACATTAACAGCCAAGAAAAAAATCCGATCCTGTCATTTGCACAGCAAAGAATGTGGTTCTTTTATCAAATTGAGCCTGACAACCCTTTCTATAACAATTCCATCGCTTTGAGTTTTAGTGGGTTCCTTGATATCACTAATTTGGAACTTAGTCTGAAAGCTTTAGTACAAAGACACGAAACTCTACGCACAAATTTTAATGTAGTCGCTGGACAACCTGTGCAGGTAATTGCACAGACCCAAGCTATTAATTTATCCTTAGTTGATTTACAAGACTTGGCAGCAGATCGCCAGTCCATAGAAGTTAAGCAATTAATTAAAGCTGAAGCTCAAATTCCTTTCAAACTTAGCACTGACACTTTATGGCGTACTAAATTATTAAAGCTCGACAAAGAATCTCATATTTTAATTATTACAATCCATCACATTATTTCTGATGGCTGGTCGATGGGTGTATTAGTTAATGACTTAACCAGCTTTTACCAAGCATTTTGTAATCAAACTGCTCCTGCATTACCTACCTTAACAGTGCAATATGCCGATTTTGCCGGATGGCAGCATCAATGGTTACAAGGCGATCGCTTAGCAGCACAGCTAGATTATTGGAAGCAGCAACTAGATGGGGCTTTGCCGATATTGGAATTGCCTAGCGATCGCCCTCGTCCATCGACCCAGACCTATCGTGGAGCAGTGGCAACATTTCAATGCGATCGCCCCTTGACGCAACAATTAGAAAAATTAAGTCAGCGATCGGGTGTAACCCTATTTATGACATTGCTTACTGCTTTTGCTGTTCTCTTACACCGCTACAGTGGACAGCAGGATCTAGTAATTGGCTCGCCAATCGCTAATCGTAACCGTGTCGAGATCGAGAACTTGATTGGTTTTTTTGCCAACACATTACCCTTGAGAATTAAAGTTGACAATAATCCCACCTTTGAACATTTACTCACTCAAGTTCAAGCAATCACATTAGACGCATATTCCCATCAAGATTTACCCTTCGATCTCCTCGTTGAGGAGTTAAAGACTGAACGACACTTGAGCCATAATCCCATTGTGCAAGTAATGTTTGCTTTGCAAAACTCTCCACTTCCATCAATTAAATTGCCCAATCTAGAAATATCCCAAATCGTTAGTTTTGACAGTGGATCGGTGCGCTTCGATCTGGAAATGCATCTATGGGAATCTCCAGATGGGCTGAGAGGAGATGTAGTTTATAGCACTGATCTATTTAATGCTAGTACAATTCAAGGGCTGATCGGACATTTCAAAACTTTGCTAGGAGGAATAGTAAGTAATCCCCAACAACGAGTGGCAGAATTACCAATTCTCACGACAGCCGAGAGACAAAAAATCTTAATCGAATGGCAACAGACACAGACAGAATATCCTAGAGACAAAACTATTGCTCAATTGTTTGAGATGCAGGTAGAGAAGAATCCTGAAGCGATCGCAGTTATCTATGAAGACCAACAAATCTCCTACAAAGAACTCAACCAAAAGGCAAATCAACTCGCTCACCACTTACATAAACTAGGAGTAGAACCAAACACTTTTGTCGGGATCTGCATAGACCGCTCAATAGAAATGATTATAGGTTTAGTTGCCATCCTTAAAGCAGGCGGAGCTTACGTACCCATTGATGCCAACTATCCACCAGAGCGTATAGATTATATGCTTGCAGACGCGCAAGTAAAATATCTACTAACTCAGCAAAGCTTAGGCAGTAAATTTTCGGATAGTCAAACACAAGTGATTTACTTGGATCGTCAATGGGAAGCGATCACGCAAGGGTCTAAAGATAACCCATTTAGCCAGACCAAAGCTGAGAATACTGCCTATGTGATCTATACATCAGGCTCTACTGGAGAACCTAAAGGCGTTGTTGTGCCAAACCTTGCAGTAAATAGACTAGTTCTCAATACAGACTATATCCAACTAAGTTCGAGCGATTGCATTGCCCAAGCTTCAAATGTTTCTTTTGATGCAGCTACCTTTGAGATTTGGGGAGCGTTGCTTAACGGAGCAAAACTAATTGGTATTAATAAAGAAGTTATACTTTCTCCTCAAAAATTAGCCAATCACATTAAACAACATCAGATTACGACTTTATTTTTGACGACAGCATTATTTAATCAGATTGCCAAGCAGGTTCCAGATGCTTTCAGTCTTCTGCGTAACCTCTTGTTTGGGGGTGAGGCATCTGATCCAAAAGTAGTAAGGGAAGTACTTGCACAAGGCTGTCCTACTCGCTTGCTTCATGTTTATGGACCTACAGAAAATACAACATTTTCCTCTTGGTACTTAGTAGAGTCTGTTGACGAAGGCACAACTACTATTCCTATAGGTAGATCTATTGCCAATTCGCAAATGTATATTTTAGATCCTCATATACAAGCAGTTCCTGTGGGTATTTTAGGAGAAATCTATGTTGCAGGTGCTGGTCTTGCCAGTGGCTATCTTAACCGTCCAGAATTAACGACTGAAAAATTTATTAATCATAGTTTTACTGAATCACAAAGTATAAGACTCTATAAAACTGGTGACTTAGGCAAATATTTACCTGATGGCAATATTGAGATTTTAGGGAGAAGTGATTTTCAAGTAAAGATAAGAGGATTTAGGATCGAATTAGGAGAGATAGAAACAGCCTTAAGACTGCAAGAGGATGTAAGAGAGACAATAGTTATAGCTTTGGATGCTGAGAGAGGTAGCAAACAATTAGTTGCCTATGTTGTTCCGAAGACAGAATCATTGACAAGTAAATATCTTCGGAACTTTTTGAAAGAGAAATTGCCTGATTACATGGTTCCTGCTTTCTTTGTGTTCTTGGATAATTTACCACTAACTCCTAATGGCAAAGTCGATCGCCGTGCCTTACCTACTCCTCAAGCCGATACTGGTGCTGATATTTTAGGAGAAAATTGGGAATCTGCTGTACCCACTAATGCTGACGAAACTTTAATTGCGAATATTTGGATGCAAGTCCTTGGGTTAGAAAGAGTTGGTATCCACGATAATTTCTTTGATATTGGTGGCAATTCTCTCTTAGTGATCCAAGTACATGATCAATTACAACAAATGTTGAATAGGGATATTTCGATAGTTGACCTATTCAGGTATACGACGATTAAAGCTCTTGCCGAATATCTTGCCATCGATAGGGCTAATCACGATCGCGATCAAAAATTGACTGATCAATCTCGCGATCGCATGATTAACCGCACAGATAAACAAAAACAGGCTCTAAAGCTACAACAACAGCGTCAGCAGCAATCAAAGGAGAAAAGGTAATGGATAATCTGGAAAAAGATTTAGAAGCTTATTTAGAGCCTTATGGTGATGGGGTTGAGCCAATCGCGATCATCGGAATGTCAGGGAAGTTCCCTAAAGCCAAGAATATTGACCAGTTCTGGCAAAACTTGCGGGATGGAGTGGAATCTATCTCTTTTTTTAACGAACAAGATTTGCTTTCTGTTGATCCAAATCTATTAGCCAATCCTGATTATGTAAAAGCTTTTGGGGCGCTAGCCGACATTGAGTGGTTTGATGCAAATTTCTTTGGGTTTAATGCGCGTGAAGCTGAAGTAATGGACCCTCAGCATCGGCTTTTTTTGGAGACTGCTTGGGAAGCGATCGAAAGTGCTGGGTACAATCCTGAAATATATAATGGTCAAATAGGTGTTTACTCTGGAGCTAGTCTCAATAGCTATTGGTTAAACAATCTTGCACTCAATCAAGAATTACCCCAATTAGTGAGTGATTACCAAATACTCTTAGGAAATGATAAAGACTTTGTGTCAACGAGGGTTTCTTATAAGCTCAATCTCAAAGGTCCAAGCATTAATGTTAGTACGGCTTGTTCGACTTCCTTAGTCACGGTACAAATGGCTTGTCAGAGTTTACTAAATTATCAATGTGATATGGCTTTAGCGGGTGGGGTGGCAATTCGGACTCCCCAAAAACAAGGCTATTTATATCAAGAGGGAATGATTCTTTCTCCTGATGGACATTGCCGTACCTTTGATGCTCAGGCGAAAGGAACTGTCGGTGGTAGTGGTGTTGGTATTGTAGTTCTCAAACGATTGAGTGATGCGATCGCGGATCGAGACTTTATCTATGCACTGATTCGTGGTGCAGCAATTAATAATGATGGAGCCGCGAAAATTGGTTATACAGCTCCTAGTATTGATGGGCAAGCAGCAGTAATTACCGAGGCTCAATCCTTAGCTGGCATAGATCCTGCCACGATTAGCTATATAGAAGCGCATGGCACTGGTACGGAATTGGGTGATCCGATCGAAATTGCGGCTCTCAATCAAGCTTTTCGCGCTAATAATGAACAATCTCAGGGACAACCAAAGCAAGGAAATTTTTGTGCGATCGGATCTTTAAAAACCAATGTCGGACATTTAGATACTGCCGCAGGGGTCGCAGGATTAATCAAAACCGTCCTAGCACTACATCATCAACAGATCCCCCCTAGTTTGCACTTTGAGAAACCCAATCCCAAGATTGATTTTGGTAATAGTCCTTTCTTTGTAAACACAACTTTGCGGGATTGGGAAAGTAATCATAGTCCAAGAAGGGCTGGAGTTAGTTCCTTTGGGATAGGAGGCACTAATGCGCATGTAGTTTTAGAAGAAGCACCTCAAATACCTGAACTAGAACTATCTAGTGAGTCGCGCCGCTTTCAACTATTACTCATATCAGCTAAGACAAGTACGGCTCTAGATACAGCAACCGTAAATTTAGCTCACCATTTACAGACATATCCACAGCAACAACTTGCGGATATTGCCTATACTCTACAGGTGGGACGACAAAGCTTTCAATATCGACGGATGTTAGTTTGTGAGAATACCATAGAGGCGATCGCTAACTTACAAGATTCTCTCAAGCTATTAAGTCAAAGTACAGAATCCACAAACACACCTATTGTATTCATGTTTTCGGGACAGGGAACGCAATATGTCAATATGGGTAAGGATTTGTATGAGAACGAAGCAGTTTTTCGCGAATATCTCGATCACTGTTGTGAGATCCTCATCCCCATCTTAGGAACCGATCTCAGGCAAATTATTTACCCTAAAGCCGATCGCTTAGAGTCATCAACTCATCAACTGCAACAGACCGCGATCGCCCAACCAGCAATTTTTGCGATCGCCTATGCACTAGCACAGCAATGGATTTCATGGGGAATCAAACCTAAAGCGATGATCGGACATAGCATTGGGGAGTATGTCGCAGCTTGTCTATCAGGTGTGATGACCTTAGAAGAAGCACTTGCCCTAGTAGCAATACGCGGAAAATTGATGCAGCAACTTCCCGCAGGTGCGATGTTAGCTATCCCTTTAACAGAGCAAGAGATAGAGCCTTTGCTAGGTTCAGATTTATCCATCGCCGCCATCAATAGCAGTAATCTTTGCGTTGTGTCAGGCACAATCGAAGCGATCGAGCGGTTAGAACAAAAATTGAGATCCCAAGAAGTAGATTGTCGTCGCTTACATACCTCACATGCTTTCCATTCAATCATGATGGAACCCATGCTGGCGGAGTTTCGATCTCATATCGCCAAAGTGCGCTTAAATCCCCCTCAAATTCCCTATATATCTAATGTGTCTGGGAACTGGATCACCGCTAGAGAAGCCACCGATCCCGATTACTGGGTGAGACATATCCGCCAGCCCGTTAATTTTGCAGCAGGTCTGCAAATCCTATTCAAAGAACCACAACAGGTTTTATTAGAAATTGGTGCAGGTAGAACCTTAAGTACCCTCGCAAAAAGACATTCAGATAAAAAGTTAGAACAAGTCATCCTCACATCATTGCGGCATCCCCAAGAGAAGCAGTCAGATTTAGCCTTTCTGCTTTCGGCTTTAGGTCAACTATGGATGTCTGGGGTTAGTATTGACTGGAATGCTTTTTATGAAAGAGAAAAGCGCCGCCGTTTGCCATTACCAACCTATCCCTTTGAGCGTCAATATTATTGGATTGAGCCATCAAATTCTCAGATTACTCAGCAATTACCCAATGCTAAAGTCTCTCACAAAAAAGATTTGGCCGATTGGTTTTATATCCCCTCATGGAAGCGATCGCCGATTACTGTTTATTCAGCAACTAAGAGCTTAGCTAATAAGCATTGTTTGATCTTTGGCGATCGCAAGGGATTCACTACCAAATTAGTTACGCATTTACAGACGCTATACCAAAATGTAATATGCGTGGAAGCAGGAGGGGAATTTAGTAAGGTCGATGATTTTAACTATGTTTTAAATCCACATGATTCTAAAGATTACGATCTTTTGATTACGGATCTACTTGATTTGCATACTATGTCCTATGACATTCTCCATTTATGGATGCTTGATCATAGTGACAGGGATAACTATCTAGGCGATCGCTCAAATAATTTGGAGCAGGTTGAACAATGCCAGATCAAAGGATTTTATAGTCTTATCTTTTTGGCACAAGCCATTGGCAAGCGAAATCTAAATCATCAATTACGCTTGTTTACTATTTCTAATAATATGCAGAATGTTGCTGATGAAGAGCAACAATGCCCAGAAAAAGCAACGATTTTAGGAGCCTTAAAAGTTATTCCCAAAGAGTATCCTCAAATTGCTTGTCGCAGCATTGATATTTTATTACCTCCACCAGAAACTAGACAAGAACAGAAGCTAATTGCTCAATTAGTTGAGGAACTAGTTGATATATCTAGCGACAAATCAAATAATGCTTCTCACCCACAAGTAATCGCCTATCGAGGTAACCATCGCTGGCAGCAAACCTATGAACCAATTCACGTTGAAGCAAATAATTCTGGCAAGTCCAAATTACGCCCCGAAGGAGTTTATCTAATTACAGGTGGACTAGGCGGGATTGGTTTAACATTGGCGGAACATATCAGCAAAGTTGTGAAGCCTAAGTTAATTTTGACTAGTCGTTCAGCATTTCCTAGTCGCGATCGCTGGTCAAGTTGGTTAACAGAACATCCTGAAAGTGATCGCACCAGTCAAACAATTCAAAAACTTCAATCTCTGGAGCAACTAGGTGCAGAAATCTTGGTAGTTCAAGTAGATGTAGCTGACTTAAATAATATGCAAACTTTAGTTGCAGAGGCGATCGCCAAATTTGGAAAAATCGATGGCTTAATCCACTGTGCTGGTGTCCCTAGTGGTAGCATCATGCAGCAAAAAACAAAATCAGAGTTGGCACAGGTCTTATCTCCAAAAGTAGCAGGAACCTTAGTCATCTATCAAATTTTTAGAGAAACAGCGTTAGATTTTGTAGTTCTCTGTTCATCCTTATCAGCAATTGTAGGAGTGTTTGCCCAAGTAGATTACTGTGGGGCAAATACTTATTTAGATGCTTTTGCTCAGGCTACTGCTTTAGAATGGCATAGCCCCGTAATTAGTATTAATTGGGATACATGGCAGGAAGTAGGAATGGCAGTGGATATACAGATGCCACAGGATTTGCAAGATAGCTATCAATCAGCATTGGGCTATGGTATTCTGCCCGAGGAAGGAATGGAAGTGTTTAATCGTCTCCTTGGGACTAATTTATCTCAAGTTTTAGTATCAACGCGCGATTTGTATAGCCGCCTCACCCAACTTTCTCCCTTGGAGAGCGACTCACAAACTTCTACATCTCTACGCTCAGATCTGGCAAAATCTAGCCATGCTCGACCTCATCTGAATACAGCCTATGTCGCTCCCACCAATGAAATAGAAAAAAGTCTAGCAGAAATTTGGCAACAGCTACTAGGCATAGAGTCCGTTGGTATATATGACAACTTTTTTGAGTTAGGAGGACATTCCTTATTAGGAACTCAATTAATATCGCGAATCCGTCAATCTTTACAAATAGAGATGCCCCTCAGCTATTTATTTGCCGAACCAACAGTAGCTAGATTGGCTGATTATGTAAACGATAGTCACTTAAAGTCACAAGGTTTAGTATCAGATTCTCACTTATCTACCAGCGATCGCGAGGAGGGCGAAATATGAGAAGTACCAATGAGCTTTTAGCATATTTACGAGCATTAGATATTCAGCTTTGGGTCGATCAAGGTCGATTGCGGTTTAACGCGCCTCAGGATGTTATGAATCCAGAACTAAAGGCAGAAATTGCCTCCCACAAAGCTGAGATTATTGAATTACTGAGTCGTCTTAGCCCAGCTTCTGCACCAATTCCTCTTGTTTCGCGTCAACAAAATTTGGAGCTATCCTTTACACAAAGAAGACTATGGTTTCTCTATCAGCTCGATCGCGATGTTGCTGCTTATCAATTAAGGTATAACCTAAAACTGACAGGTATTCTGTACATAGACATTCTAGAACGAAGCCTAACAGAAATTGTTAGCCGTCATGAAATCTTACGGACAAACTTTCTAGAGATAGAGGGTAATCCATTTCAAATAATTCATCCACCTCAACCAGTCAAATTGTCAGTAATTGATTTACAAGAATTTGCATCGACAGATCGAGAAACTAAGTTACATCGATTGGCAAATCAAGAGGCTCAAACTCCCTTCAAATTAGAAAAAGATGCTCTCTTACGTGTAACATTACTGCGCTTAGCTCCTCAAGAACACATATTATTAATTACATTCCATCACATCATTGCTGATGCTTGGTCAATTGGCATATTTTTGCGAGAACTATCCTCACTATATAAATCTTTTGTAGAGGCAAAACCTGTCACTCTTCCTAATCTTCCTATTCAATATGCTGATTTTGCTCAATGGCAGAATCAACACTTAACTAAAGATACTTTAGTAGATCAAATAACCTATTGGGAAAAGCAATTAGCAGGTATTCCACCAGTTCTAGAATTACCAACTGATCGACCTCGACCACCTGTACAAACCTTTAATGGAGGTGCAGAATTCTTTGAGATTAGTGCAGGCTTGACCGATCGCTTAAAGAACCTCAGTCAAAGATCTGGGGTGACATTGTTCATGACAATCATCACAGCCTTTTTCATCTTACTGGCTCGATATACTGGCGAAGAAGATATTGTTGTCGGTATCCCGATCGCTAATCGAATGCGTGTGGAATTTGAATCCTTGATGGGATGCTTTGTCAACTCCTTAGTATTGCGATCGCAATTTCATGGTGATCCAACTTTTCTAGAGCTATTGCAACAAATACGTCAAACGTCTCTAAATGCTTATGCTAATCAGGATTTGCCTTTTGAGCAATTAGTAGAAGCTTTACAACCAGAGCGATCACTCAGTCATAGTCCTCTATTTCAGGTCGTGTTTGCTTGGGAAAATGTACAAATCGAGGCTTTAGATTTACCAAATTTGCAGATTGAGGCTTTTAAAACCGATCATTTTGCAGCAAGAGCTGACCTCAATATAGAAATGATGGAAACTGATCAAGGTTTACAGGGACTATTTGAATATAATACTGATTTGTTTGAACGCTCGACAATTGAGCGCATGATTGGGCATTTCCAAAATCTCTTAGAAGCGATTGCCACCAACCCTCAACAAAAAATTAGCCAAATACCTTTACTAAGTGCATCTGAACAGCAACAAATTCTGATTGATTGGAATGATACAGCAGTTAGCTATCCTGAAAATATTTGCTTCCATAAGCTAATTGAATTGCAAATCCAACGTACTCCTGATGCGATCGCTGTTACTTATAAAAACCAAAAACTCACCTATCAAGAACTAAACCAAAAAGCCAATCAACTAGCCCATCACCTCTTAGCCATCGGCATCCAACCAGAGCAGCTAATTGGTATTTGTCTAGAACGCTCTCTCAATATGCTAGTGGGATTACTTGGTATTCTTAAAGCAGGGGCTGCCTATGTGCCAATTGACCCTAGCTATCCTCGCGATCGCATTGAATATATGCTCAGCGATTCTCAAGCTCAGATACTAGTTACTCAAGATAGCCTTATACCCCAAGATTATTCAGGACTAATCATTAGCTTAGATGGAAACAGAAACAAACTAACTCAGGAAGCAATACATAATCCCGATGTTCTTATAAACTCTAATCAATTAGCCTATGTAATTTACACTTCAGGTTCCACTGGTAAACCCAAAGGTGTGCAAGTCTTGCATAAGGGGGTCACAAACTTTTTGCTAAGTATGCAAACAATTCCGATCCTTTCTTCAGATGATGTTTTAGTTGCGGTAACAACGATCTGTTTTGATATTGCGGTGTTGGAGCTTTATCTGCCTCTGTTAGTGGGTGCGAAATTAGCGATCGCTAGTCGTGATGTTGCGCGGGATGCGATGCAGTTACGGCAATTAATTGACTCTGAACAGGCAACTTGTATGCAGGCTACTCCTTCGACTTGGCGAATGCTCTTAGAGGTGGGTTGGCAAGGTGGTAAGAATTTTAAAGTGTTTTGTGGTGGTGAAAATCTGCCATTACCTTTGGCTACATCTCTAGCTAGTCACAATGGTTTTGTCTGGAATCTCTATGGACCTACTGAGGCGACGGTCTGGGCGACGATCTCTCAGGTGAAGTCTGGCGATCGCAGCGTCTCGATTGGTAGACCTTTGGCGAATACTCAGTTGTATGTCCTTGATGAGCAACTGCAACCTGTGCCGATTGGTGTGGCAGGTGAATTGCATATTGGTGGTGTGCAGGTGGCGCGTGGCTATCTCAATCGTCCTGACCTCACTGCTGAAAGGTTTATTCCTGATCCTTTTTGTAAACATCCTGAGGCAAGACTTTATAAAACTGGCGATCGCGTTCGTTATTTGGCTGATGGTGCGATCGAGTATTTGGGGCGTATTGATTTTCAAGTCAAGTTACGGGGCTTTCGTATTGAATTAGGTGAAATTGAATCGGTTCTGCTCCAGCAACCTTATATTCGAGAAGCTGTTGTACTTTTACATGAAGAAAGCTTAGATGATAACTATCTAGTGGCTTACATCGTTCCCGACCAAGTTGATATAGACATTTTAGAACTGCGTCGTGTTTTAAGACAACAGTTGCCAGAATATATGGTTCCAGCGCTTTTTATAGAGTTAGAGTCTCTTCCGTTAACCCCGAATGGAAAAGTAGATCGCCGCTCGCTACCTACTCCGACATCTTTCCAGAGCCAATCCGAGGCTGTTATTGAAGATACTCGCACACCGATTGAAGATCTGCTGGTAAGTATCTGGAGTAATGTTCTAGGAATAAAATCTGTTAGTATTCACGATAATTTCTTTGTAATGGGTGGGCATTCGCTCAAGGTTATGCAAGTTATGGCAAGAGTGCGTGACTCTTTTTCGATTGATTTGCCATTACAGACTTTGTTTAGAGAACCAACGATCGCAGGCTTAAGTAGAGAGATCGAATCAGCTTACCAAAATCAGCAAGGATACCAAATTTCGCCAATTGTTCCTACAGAGCGTTCTACCTATGAGCCAGTTTCTTTTGCCCAACAACGGATGTGGTTTCTACAACAGTTTGAACCCAATAGCGCAACTTATAACATTCCTATTGTCTATCGGATATCTGGCTTACTAGAGATCACCATTCTAGAAGAGAGCTTGATGGCACTATTAAAGCGACATGAAATCTTGAGAACTAGCTTTGTCTCTGTGAATGAACAGATTGTCTGTGCGATCGCGGAAACTATTTCGCTAGCTTTTACAGTAGTCAAGATCGACTCAGAAACCACACCAGAAAGTCTACAGCAGCTAATAGACACAGAAATTCGTCAGCCCTTTAACTTAGCTAAACCTCCACTATTTCGCATCAAAATTTTAGAGCTAACCAATTGCGATCGCGTATTGATCATTAATTTCCATCACATAATTACTGATGGCTGGTCGCTCAATATATTCATGCAAGAATTAGCAGAACTTTATCAAAGTTATCTCCACAACAAACCTATATCACTCAAAGATTTACCAATTCGCTATGTAGATTTTGCAGTTTGGCAAAGGCAATGGTTACAAGGTGAAATGTTGCGATCGCTCACAAACTATTGGCAACAACAGCTAGCAGAACCATTACCAATCCTCAGCTTACCCACAGATCGTCCCCGACCTTTAATCCAAACATTTCGAGGTGTAACTCAACCCATATCTTTATCGGCTGCTTTAACAGCACAAATTAAAAATCTTGCCCAGAGAACAGAAACCACTATTTTTATGATCCTGTTAGCAGCTTTCCAGATTCTGCTAGCTCGGTATTCTGGTCAGACAGATATCATCGTCGGTACGCCGATCGCAGGTCGCCATCAAGTTGAAACTGAGAGCTTAATTGGCTTGCTGGTTAACTCCTTAGCAATTCGCATAGACTTATCAGGCAATCCCGCCGTGGATGAACTATTAGGCAAAGTGAGAGCAGTTACTCTTGCTGCTTATACACATCAAGATTTGCCTCTAGAGCAACTAATCGAAGCTTTGCAAATAAAAAGAGAACTTAGCTATGCACCTCTATTCCAAGCTATGTTTAGTCTTCTCAATACACCATCTCAGACTGCTAAATTCTCCGAAGATCTGGAGCTAATACCTATATGGAGCCATACAGGTACAACCAAGGTAGATCTAACGCTAGGGCTACAAGAGACAGGTTCAGAAATTACAGGGGTCTTTGAATATAATAGTGACCTATTTAATGTTAGTACAATTCAACGTCTGATCGGACATTTTCAAACTCTACTAGAAGCAATTGTAAGAAATCCCCAACAACGAATTGCAGAATTACCAATCCTCACAGAAACAGAAAGACAAACAATCTTAGTCGAATGGCAGCAGACTCAGTCAGAATATCCTAGAGATAAAACTATTACTCAATTATTTGAGGCACAGGTTGAGAAAAATCCAGATGCGATCGCTGTTGTTTATGAAGACCAGCAAATTAGTTATCGAGAGCTAAACCAAAGAGCCAATCAATTAGCCCGCTATTTACATAAATTAGGTGTGGGTAATAATCAACCAATTGGAATTTGTGTAGAACTCTCTATTGATACAATTATCGGACTCGTTGGCATCTTAAAAGCGGGAGGGGCATATTTACCAATTGATTCCAACTATCCAAGTGATCGCATTGATTACATGTTAGCTGATGCTCAAGTACAGATATTAGTTACACAGCAAAACCTAAGAAACAACTTTCTCGATAGTCAATTATTAGTTATTGAGTTAGATCGTGAATGGGAGATGATCGCCAAAGAGAGCAAAGAAGATCTATCTAGCAATACTACAGCCGAGAGCATTGCTTATATAATCTATACCTCAGGCTCTACAGGCGAACCTAAAGGAGTTGTAGTTCCACATCGAGCTGTTAATCGACTAGTCATTAATACAAACTATATCCAGTTAAGCCCTAGAGATCGCGTTGCCCAAGCTTCAAATATTGCTTTTGATGCAGCTACCTTTGAGATTTGGGGAGCATTACTAAATGGAGCAAAACTAATAGGTATTACTAAAGAAGTTTTGCTTTCTCCCCAAAAATTGGCTAAGCAGATTAGACAACATCAGATTACAACTTTATTCTTGACAACAGCATTATTTAATCAAGTTTCAAAACAGATTCCAGATGCTTTTAGTCCTCTAAGCAACCTTTTATTTGGCGGTGAGGCATCTGATCCAAAAGCAGTAAGAGAAATACTTGAACAAGGTTCACCTGATCGCTTGCTCCATGTTTATGGCCCAACAGAAAACACGACTTTTTCATCTTGGTACTTAGTGGAGTCTATTGACGAAGAAGCGGTTACAATCCCCATAGGTAAGCCTATTGCTAACTCGCAGATGTATATTTTAGATAGCGATCTAAATCCTATTCCTATCGGTGTAGTTGGAGAAATCTATGTATCGGGTGATGGGCTAGCCAAAGGTTATCTCGAACGACCAGAATTAACGGCTGAAAAATTTATTCATCATAGGTTTACTGAATCAGACAGTATAAGACTCTATAAAACTGGTGATTTAGGCAGGTATTTACCTGATGGCAATATTGAGATTTTAGGGAGAAGTGATTTTCAAGTAAAGATAAGAGGATTTAGGATCGAATTAGGAGAGATAGAAACAGCCTTAAGACTGCAAGAGAATGTAAGAGAGACAATAGTTATAGCTTGTGATGACGAAAGAGGTAGTAAACAATTAGTTGCCTATGTTGTCCCGAAGATAGAATCATTGACGGGCAAAGAGATTAGGAGCTTTTTAAAAGAGAAATTGCCTGACTATATGATTCCTGCATTTTTTGTGTTCTTGGATGAGCTGCCTCTAAACCCCAATGGCAAAGTCGATCGCCGATCCTTACCTACACCAGATTTAGCTAGCCCTAGTTTAGAAAGTAGCTTTGTAGCACCTAGTACAGCCACAGAAAAGGCGATCGCTAAAGTTTGGCAGGAAATCCTCAAAATAGAACAAATTGGCATCCATGATAATTTCTTTGAATTAGGAGGACATTCATTAATTGCCACTCAAGTCATGTCACGCTTACCACAGCTCTTTTCATTGGATTTACCCCTCAGCTTACTGTTTGAATTACCAACTATTGCTGAGATAGGCGATCGCATAGATACGGTCCTTTGGGCTTCAGGAGATGCTTTAAGTACTAGTTTTGATGGGGATGTTGATGAAGAGGATGAATATACAGAAGGTCTTCTATAGCCAACACATGAGTGAAATATATTGGTAATAATATGAGCAATAATACGAGCAAGATTGAAGATTTTTTGGCAGAACTGCGGCGGCAGAATATAGAACTATGGCTTGAAGGGACAGATTTACGGTACAAGGCGGCGAAAAATGCCTTTACTCCAGCTTTGATGGCTCAACTTAAGGAACGTAAAGCTGAAGTTGTACAATTTTTTCAACAGATTCAGCAGGCTAAAAATTCTACACGCTCTAATTTAACTTCGATTAAGCCAGTACCTAGAGATCAGCATTTACCATTGTCTTTTGCTCAACAGAGACTTTGGCTCATCGATCAGATTACGGCTAATAAGTCAGTCTATAACGTACCATTAGCCTATCGGATGACAGGCAATCTAGATATAGAGATATTTTCACAAAGTTTACAGGCGATCGCCCAACGCCATGAAAGTCTACGAACGGCTTTTAGCGTGATCGATCAACAGCCTGTCCAAAATTTCGCGAACCATCTAGAAATTGATTTGCCGATGATTGATCTGCAATCCTTGACAGCAAGTGACCAGAAACAAGAATTAAATAGATTAGCTGAAATTGAAACTAAAACACCCTTCGATCTATCCCAAAGTCCATTACTCCGCGCCAAGCTATTACGTCTAGCCTCAGATGATCATATATTCTTGCTGACAATGCACCACATTATTTGTGATGGCTGGTCGTTAGATATTTTCTTTCGAGAATTAGGTCTGATTTACGAAGCTTTAGCCCAAGGTAAACCCTCACCATTACCGCCCTTATCGATTCAGTATGCTGATTTTGCGGTATGGCAAAGAGAATGGCTACAGGGTGAAGTTTTAGATACTCAACTATCCTATTGGAAAGAACGGCTTCGTGATGTTAATCCTTTGCTGCAACTAGCTACAGATCGCCCCCGTCCAACCGTGCAATCCAATGCAGGCGATCGCCAAATCTTCTATCTATCAAAATCTCTATCAGATGCACTCAAAGCCTTAAGCAATGGTGAAGGCGTAACTCTGTTTATGACCTTACTAGCGGCATTTCAAACTCTGCTTTATCGCTATACAAGTCAAACCGACATTTTAGTGGGCTGTCCGATCGCGAATCGGAACCGCAGCGAAATTGAGAACCTTATTGGCTTTTTTGTGAATACCTTAGCCCTAAGAGCCAATTTCAGCGATCATCTCACTTTTAAAGAACTTCTCCATCAAACCAAAAAAGTTACCCTTGAAGCATACGCCCATCAAGACTTACCCTTTGAAAAATTAGTAGAAGAATTGCAGCTAGAGCGAGACTTGAGCTTTAATCCGATTGTGCAAGTGACCTTTGCGCTTCAGAGTGCGCCTTTGCTAGCGATTGAGTTATCAAATCTCCAGTTAGCCCCTCTCAAGGATATTAAAAATAAAGTCATCAAATTTGACTTAGAAATAAATGCTTGGGAAACGAGTGCAGGTTTAGTCTTAGACTGGGGTTATAACAGCGATCTATTTGATAGCGCCACGATGCTACGCATGAGCCAGCATTACCAAAATTTGCTAGAGCAGATCGTTGGCGATCGCGACACCCCGATCCATACAATTCCCATCTTAACTGTCGCTGAACAGCAGCAAATCCTAGAGATATGGAATGCTAATGCAACCACTTATCCACAAGAAAAAAGTATCGCTGCCATCTTTGAAGAACAGGTAAAGGTAAGGGGAGAAGCGATCGCCGCAAGATTTGGACAAACCGAGATTAGTTACGCGGAACTAAATAGCAGAGCCAATCAGCTAGCCCATTATTTGCAAAACAAGGGAATCAGAGAACAGGAATTAGTAGGTATCTGTGTTAACCAAAGCATCGAGATGCTGATAGGTCTTTTGGGGATCTTGAAAGCAGGAGCAGCCTATGTGCCTTTAGATCAAGATTATCCTGACGATCGCTTAGAACTAATGTTGACCGATGCAGGGGTGAGATTCGTCATCACTCAGCAACAGCAAGCAGAGCGCTTTGCCAAGCATGGACATGAGATTATTTGTCTAGATAGTGAATGGGAGGAAATTAGCCAAATTCCTAACTCTTGCAATAACCCGCAGAATCAAGCTACAGGCAACAGTCTCGCCTATGTAATTTATACTTCAGGCTCGACAGGTAAACCCAAAGGCGTAGAAGTCGAACAGAAGGCAATTTCGCGTTTAGTAATCAACACTAATTACATTAATATTGGGATCGAAGATCGGATCGCACAGGCTTCTAACGCATCCTTTGATGCTGTAACCTTTGAAATATGGGGAGCATTACTCAATGGCGTGATGGTAATTGGGATTAGTAAAGAAACAGTCCTTACACCTGAAAGCTTAGCAGCAACTATTCTAGAGCAGAAGATCACGACTCTCTTCTTGACTACCGCCCTATTCAATCAAATTGCCCGACAGAAACCCGAAACCTTTGCTCCCTTAACAAATCTTCTCTTCGGTGGCGAAGCTGTCGATGCGGAGTCAGTACGCATAATCATGGCGAAGGGCAAGCCTACTAGACTCCTCCATGTATATGGACCAACTGAGAACACGACCTTTTCCACATGGTACTTAATCGACCAGATTGCACCTAACGCGATCAGTATTCCTATTGGTCAGGCGATCGCTAATACCCAAACTTATATCCTCGATCGCCACCAACAGATAGTCCCCGTTGGTGTAGTCGGTGAACTATATGTTGGAGGAGATGGCTTAGCGAGAGGCTATCTAAATCGCCCTGAACTCAATGCAGAGAAGTTTATTTTCAATCCCTATGGGCGATCGCCTTTGGAGCGATTGTATCGCACTGGCGATCTTGCCAAATATACTGCCGATGGCAATATTGAATTTATGGGACGCATTGATTTCCAAGTCAAGATTCGTGGATTTCGCATTGAAATTGGGGAGGTTGAATCTGCGATCGCCCGCCATGAACTTGTACAGGATGTAATTGTGATTGCCAAAGACGATCCCCTTGGCAATAAATCCCTCATTGCCTATGTGGTTGCTAAGCCAGAAACAGAGCTAACTACTAGTCAATTACGCAACTTTCTCAAAGAGAACTTGCCCGACTACATGATTCCTGCTGCTTTTGTGGTAATGGACAAGTTACCTTTGACTCCCAATGGCAAAGTGGACAAAAAGGCTCTACCTTCACCTGAAGAGATGCGATCGCAAGCAGTCGATGATTATGTCATGCCCCAAACGGCAGCAGAACGCTTAATCGCTTCAGTATGGCAAGAAGTTTTGCAAATAAACAATGTCGGCATCTATGACAACTTCTTTGAAATTGGCGGTAATTCCTTGCTGTTAGTCCAAGCCTATAGCAAATTACAAAATCTGTTTGGTTCCCAAGTATCAATGGTAATCCTGTTTCGCTATCCCAATATCCATGCCTTAGCTGAGCATCTCAGCCAAGGCTTACCAGAAGCACCTGAGCCTAACCGTGCCGAAAATCGGAAAAGTCGTCAAGATTTGATGAAGCAACAGCGTCAAAACCGATTGAAGTCACGTTTACCCAATAGCCATGACTCGTAAGAAACTGTCCAGATCTCCCCCAGCCCCCCTTGTAAAGGGGGGAGAATTTTCTTCTTCCCCCTTTACAAGGGGGATTGAGGGGGATTTCTTAGCATCTTTGACCGCAGAAAGTAATTCTTAAATGGTTTCTAAGGTTGGTGTGCAGCATCAGCAAGCATTTAACAACAGAATTGAAAAGGATAGATTAATATGGCTTTACATGAAGATAATATTCGCGATTCCGATATTGCCATCATTGGCATTGTGGGACGCTTCCCCAAAGCGAATAATGTTGAGGCATTATGGAACAATCTTCGTGATGGTGTAGAGTCGATTTCCCAATTTTCTGATGCAGAGCTAATCGCCGCAGGTATCGATCCAGAGCTACTAAGTCAACCTAATTATGTCAAAGCGAATGGACTCTTAGAAAATGTTGATCTGTTTGATGCGAATTTCTTCGGCTTTAGTGCTAAAGAAGCAGAAATAGTCGATCCTCAACATCGCTTATTTCTAGAATGTGCATGGGAAGCCTTAGAAAATGCAGGCTACGACCCTGAAACCTATCAAGGGGCAATCGGGGTCTATGCGGGGACTGGTACGAATAGCTATCTCTACAACAATCTCGTACCGATGATGCAGAACCTTGATGCAACCGTCGCTTTTCAAGTTTTTCTAGGTAATGATAAGGACTTCGTAGCAACGCGAACTTCCTATAAACTCAATCTCAAAGGACCAAGCATCAACGTCAGTACCGCTTGTTCCACTTCTCTCGTAGTTGTGCATTTAGCCAGTCAGAGCCTACTGAGCGGTGAATGTGACATGGTGCTAGTTGGCGGCGTATCCGTCAGAGTTCCTCAAAAGACAGGTTATCTCTATCAACAGGGAATGATTTATTCGCCCGATGGTCATTGTCGCGCCTTTGATGCCCAATCTCAGGGAACGATCGGCGGGAATGGCGTAGGTGTGATCGTACTGAAGCGCTTGACCGAGGCGATCGCAGATGGTGATTACATTCATGCGGTGATTAAAGGGTCGGCAATTAACAATGATGGTGCGATGAAGGTGGGCTATACCGCGCCTAGTGTCGAAGGACAGGCGGCGGTAATTGCCGAAGCTCAGGCGATCGCTGAAGTTGATGCCGACACAATTACCTATATCGAAGCCCACGGTACGGCGACAGATCTGGGCGATCCCATCGAAATTGCGGCGCTCACCAAAGCTTTTCAACAAAGCACCGATCAAAAGGGCTTCTGTGCGATCGGTTCTCTCAAAACTAATGTCGGGCATCTAGACGCAGCCGCAGGGATTGCAGGGGTAATCAAAACCGTCCAAGCCCTCAAGCATAAACAAATCCCCCCCAGCTTGCATTTTGAAACTCCAAATCCCAAGATTGATTTTGCTAATAGTCCTTTCTATGTCAATGCCAAACTTAGAGAATGGGAAGCGATCGCCCCAAGAAGGGCTGGAGTAAGTTCCTTTGGCATTGGTGGTACTAATGCCCATGTGATTTTGGAAGAAGCGCCAGCACTTTCTCCTTCTGGCGAATCACGTCCCTATCAATTGCTACTGCTTTCGGCAAAAACTGCCACGGCATTAAATCAAGCCCAAGCCAATTTAGCGAGCTATCTTCGGGCAACCGCCGACGCACTCAATCTTGCAGATATTGCCTTCACCCTAAAAGTAGGACGGCAAGCCTTCGAGCATCGACGGATGCTAATTTGTGAGAATAATAGCGCCAAAATTCAAGAGGCGATCGCTGCCTTAGAGAGTAACGATCTGCAAAAGGTTTTGAGCCAGTTTACGGATTTAAAAACTCGCCCAGTAACGATGATGTTTTCGGGGCAAGGTTCTCAATATGTGGGCATGGGGCAAGAGCTTTATCGACATGAACCAGTTTTTCAGGAACATCTCGATCGCTGTTGTGATTTATTAATTCCCCACTTGGGACTAGATTTGCGCCAGATTTTATATCCTGTAGCAGGTCGGACAGAGGAAGCACAGCAACAGTTACAACAAACAGCGATCGCTCAACCCGCAATTTTTGCGATCGAGTATGCCTTGGCACAACTATGGATATCTTGGGGCGTAAAACCTCAAGCGATGATCGGGCATAGCATTGGCGAATATGTGGCGGCTTGCCTCGCCCAAGTTTTTGATCTAGAAGATGCCATCAAGCTTGTGGCGGCAAGGGGCAGATTAATGCAACAGTTGCCCGCAGGGGCGATGTTAGCCGTCTCTTTATCAGCAACCGAAATCGCTCCCTTCCTCACCCCCGATCTAGCCATCGCCGCCATTAATACCCCATCATCAACGGTATTAGCTGGTTCTTTAGAAGCGATCGCCAATCTCGAAAAACAACTCGCAGCCAAGGAATTAAATTATCGCCGCCTTCATACCTCCCATGCTTTCCATTCAGCGATGATGGAACCGATGCTACCTGATTTTCTGACTCTATTAGCCAAAGTTAATCTTCATCCTCCCCAAATTCCCTATGTCTCTAACGTCACAGGTACATGGATTACCAAAACCGAAGCCACTGATCCACAATATTGGCTGAGACATATTCGCCAAACCGTAAAATTTGCGGAAGGTTTACAACAAATTCTTAAAGAGCCACAAAACTTACTGTTAGAAGTTGGCGCAGGGAAAACTTTAAGCACTTTGGCGCGTCAACAGGTAGCGCGATCACCTCTGAATATTTTATCTTCTCTGCCTCATCCTCAAGATACCCAATCAGATTTAGCTTTTCTATTTACTACCCTCGGTCAGCTATGGCTCGCAGGTGTTCCCATCGACTGGACAAGCTTTTACATCGATGAAGATCGCCATCGTATTCCCTTACCCACCTATCCCTTTGAGCGTCAAAGCTACTGGATTGAACCCAAGCAAACGGCGATCGCCTTAGCTAATCTAAATCAATCAACAGCCGAGGAAATTAGAAAACCTGATATTTCGGATTGGTTCTATATTCCTGCATGGAAACAATCAGTTTCACCCATTGCCGAACTGAGTTTATTGCCTCGCGATCTAGGCTGGTTAATCTTTGTCGATGACTGTCAACTCAGCGATCTCCTGATCGAGTGCCTCAAGGCTGAGCAGCAAGATATAACTACAGTCACGATTGGTAGCGAATTTGCAAAATTAGGCGATCGCAGTTACAGCATTAATCCCAGTCAATCATCTAACTATGAAAACTTAATTCGAGAATTAAGGGATAATCTCCAAAGTCGCGGCAAAAGATTAAGTCACATTATCCATTTATGGAATGTGAATAGAAAGCAACTTACTGTCGATGATGTCTTGAAAGATGAGCATCAAGTTTTAGATCTGGGACTGCATAGTCTGATTTTTACCACTCAAGCCTTAGGTAATCACTTCTCATCTGAGAATTTAGATATCGTCGTGATTTCCAATGATCTACAAGAAGTCACAGGCACAGAAAATCTCTGTCCCGAAAAAGCGACTCTACTGGGGGCAGTGCAGATCGTGCCACAGGAATATCCAAATATTCGTTGCCGCAGTGTGGATATTACGCTAGGAGCCGAAAATCAACCCAATGCGAAATTGGCTGAGCAATTACTACGCGAAATTATTACGCCCACCTCGGATGTGGCGATCGCCTATCGCGGCAACTATCGATGGGTACAGCAATTTGAGCCACGCCAATTTCCTGCAAATCCCTTAACTGCATCGAATTACCAAACTCCCAATTGTCGGATTAGGGAGTCAGGAGTCTATCTGATCACAGGCGGCATGGGCGGTATGGGGCTTGCCTTTGCTAAATATCTAGCCGAAACAGCTAAAGCCAAGTTGATCTTAATTGGGCGATCGCCTTTTCCCGACCATCAAGACTGGTCAAATTGGTTAGATACCCGCGATGAGGAAGATGAGACTTCTCAAAAAATTAAGCAACTGCAAAGTATGGAAGCTTTGGGTGCAGAAGTATGGGCAATTAGCGCTGATGTATCCAATCTTGAACAGATGCAAGCAGTAATTACCCAAGCAGAGCAGCGCTTTGGCAAGATTAATGGCGTACTCCATGCCGCAGGTGTCCCCGACTATGGCGGCGTAATTGCTCGGCGCGATCGTACCACCATCGCTCCAGCCTTAGCGCCAAAATTCAGAGGGACTCTGGTATTAGATCGACTATTGCAGGATACGCAACTGGATTTTCTCTTACTCTGCTCTTCCCTCAGTTCTCTATTGCATGGCATTAAATTTGGAGAAGTCAGTTATTGTGCGGCAAATGACTTTCTCGATGCCTATGCCTATGCGAAAACTGCGCGAGACAGTACTTTTACAGTGGCAATTAATTGGACTGACTGGAAAGAGGTGGGAATGTCCGTAAATGCTGCCAAGCGATCACCTAAATCAACAAGCCAAAATGAGGCTGAGACAATGATCCTTGATGGACCATCTCCAGCAGAAGGCGTAGAAATTTTTAAACGAGTTTTACAAAGCCCTAGTCCTCGCGTTGCTATTTCAACTCAAGACCTACTGCAATTAATTGAGCGTTATCAGTCCCTATCCATAGCCTCATTCCAAGAAGCCTCAGAGGAAAATACTAGCTCTCAAAGCTATCATCCCCGACCTGAACTAGCTAATGCCTATGTCTCCCCCCGTAACCAAACTGAACAGGCGATCGCCAAGATTTGGCAACAGATTATCGGTGTTGATCGCGTAGGAATTTACGATAATTTCTTTGAATTAGGAGGCGATTCTTTAATTGGCTTACAAGTCATTGCTAAATTGAATCAAGAGTTCAAGTCAAATATTCCCGTCGCCACCCTCTATAAAGCACCAACCGTCGGTACCATCGCGGAAGTTGTTAATCCCACAACCACCGAGAGCGATCCCACTAAGCAAAGACGAGATCGTGGCGAAAGGCGACGCGAAAAGAGACTACAGAAATAATACCAAAAACTAACCCCTTACTGGGGTAATACCAAATCACAAAAGAGAGGCTACAGATAGAGCATCAAGAATGGAAGCCCAACCGACAATAGAGGCAATGACAGATTTAGTCATCTCAGAGAGACGATTCTTGACTAAAAGCCGCAACTCATCCATATTTTTGGGCAAAGCAAATCGTAACCCTTGCTTCAGGTGCAGMGGGTGGGACAAATA
>NZ_NDHW01000098.1 GCF_002251945.1 Pseudanabaena sp. SR411 | reverse complement strand
AAAATATTTCACAGATTGAACATTCTCGTCATCGCAGTCCCATCAAGGCACTGATCAAAGTCATTTGTGGGCTTATTGCTGATTGTCACCAACCAAAGAAGCCTTCTTTGCATAGGTCGTGGGCTTTTCCTGCTGCTTCTTAACCCGAACTCACGTTATGATTAGCATGAACGTCACTCTTATCGCTGATAGCAGTATAAAGATGCTCAGGTTTGACCCATTCGACTCGACGATTTCCCTGTGAACCTTTAATTTTCATGGCAACTTCCAATCCATAGCACCATACCTTGCGATGTCCATATTCACGAGTGACTTCCGATGATTTGAGATAAACACTTGCCATTGTCCATAGTTGTTGAGCGTAGCGTCTTTCACTATCGGTAAACCATCGAATGTATTGACTAGTTTTTGCCCATGACCATGCAGTGCTGGTGGCTTGCTTAAATAAGTCACTTGTTTTCATTCCTGCTTTTGCTTCAATCCAGTAGCGACTCCCACGCTCAATAAATGTGATTGTCCACCCTTTTGACTCTGAGGGGAAATGGTTCTCGCCCACGCGAGTGTAAACTTCATCTCTTTCGATGGTCACATCTGAACCTGCGGGGGCAGATGGACTCCATTGCTGGGCTTGGGTTGCCATTTTTTGCTCCCATCTCATGATGCTGACATGGGATTTTTCTAGAACTCTTCCACTGCCTCTTATCCCCATTCCTTCAATCCTCGTCTTTAGCGCTAATGAAACGACATTTGGTGGTGTTCTCAGCCTTGACTTGGCGTTCCTGTCCTTTCACTTAATCTTTTGTCGTATTCTTTGCATAAATAGTTTTGAATAGCTTTGCCATCTTGATGGTGATGTTTGCCATTTTTTTGCTTTACTCTGTCTCTATTTTCTCTTACCACTAATTTATTGACCAGTGCCATCAATTGATTCATCGCAATAGATTAAATATTCTTGAGACAAGCGAATTATCCTAGCTTTTACTGAAAATTTGACTGTATTGTACCAAATGCTAAAGCATCTTACTAGCAGTAACAAAAAAGCGAAAAATGAAAACAACTAAAATCTTGCAGAATTAGGCGATCGCAATTACTTTCTAAATCTCCAAGCCCGAATAAACAAAGTCCCCACCGTAATCGCCCCACATAAAATCGTCAAAATCCAATTCTTAGGAGTCCAGTCCACCGCACCCAGATAATTAGAACCGATCGCAATGGTATGTACTGACGCTAATACCAACGCAGGAACCGAAAGCAAATGGACATAGCGCCAAGATTTACCGAGTTTCGTCATCATCCAATCGGAACTAGTAAGGGCGGCAGGAGTCATCAAAGCGATCGAGATCGTACCTAGCCAGATTGAGATTTGGTGCTGCGGAATCATAAAGGATAAAGCATCAAAGTTCCATTGAAAAGTATGCTCAATCTTGTGGAAAGTATGGGCAAGGGAGAGAACAAATGCACCAACACCGATCGCTCGGCGATAGGTCATTAAGGCTGAACAAGCTTTAAAAAGATGACTGAGCGGACGGGCGACAAGGGCAAGGATTAGCAAAATCAAACCTGCATGACCTGTGTAGTCCACCATGTCACTGGTGCGTAACAGCGTTAAGATGCCAATTGTGAGTGTAATCCAGCCACCCATGCGAAATAACTGACTGCGGCGATCGCGGCTCAATAGTCCTGCAAAGACACCAATACCGAGCATCGATGGCAAAGTTCCCAATCCAAAAGCTAACATTGTCAGCGCTCCCTGCGTCATATTGCTAGTTTCTGCCGCCTTGATCTGAGCCGTATAGAGAAATCCGCAGGGAATCAATCCCCATGTCATACCAAGCAAAGCTGGTGTTAGTGGATGGGAATGCAGCGATAGTTTCATCATCGCGGAGCTAAGGCGTTGATGCAGCCCCACTAATGCCATAGGATTAAGAAAAGGCATATTTGGCAAACCGACTGGTCTAATCTGGACAAGTCCCATCCATACCAAAAGAATACCTGTCAAAATCGCAAGCCAACGCCGCAGATCACTTTCTAAACCTGCTAACTGTCCACTAGCTACTAGCACAGAACCGATCGCCCCAATAGCAGCCCCTGCGATCGCATAGCTTAAAATTCTGCCAATGTTTAGCAATGCATGAAAGTACAAATGCTGTTGCCAACTTTTGGAATTATCCTTAGAATCGCTCCCTTTTCCTGAAAGCGAAAAAGCGACGGTCAAGGGGCCACACATCCCCACACAATGACCAAAACTCCCTAAAAAACCCAAAGCAGCAACAAGCAATAAATCTAGCATTCTTTATTTATAGCGCCTTGCGCTGAATTATTTTTAAAACTGGTGTTACGTAGTGATATCTAAGTAGCTAGGCATAATTAATTACAACAAAGCAAAACCCGCAAAGTTGCGCCCCGCAGGGGCGCAACTTTGCGGGTTTTGGTAATTTATTTTGCACAAGTACTTATCTACCCACATTGGTTGTAAAAGTTAATTCAAAGGGCGAGAAATCTTCACTTTCCCTTGCGGAACCACTCAAGCGCAGTTCATATCTACCGACTTGGGGAAATGTAACCTCCATACTTGGCAATCCCAAATAGCGCTCAATAATTGCCAAAGGATTAGCTACCGTAAATTTGATGTTGCGATCAGTTAGCGATCGCACTTCTAACTGACAATTACATTTTCCGTAAGGGATGATCTCGCCGCCTCGTTTAGTAAGCGCGATCCAAATTCTCGACTTTTTACCCGCAACAGGTCGATCATTGGGTTCAACATGAATTGTGCCACCAACTTCTTGAGAAGTTTTTACTTCATGGGCAATGCGAACAGGTAATGGAAGTTTTTCTAAGTGTGAACTGTTGATATTAGAAGCAGTGGATAAATGCAAATTCAATAGGATAGAAGCTACTTCAAACATTGAWTAWTGCATTTATCCACTGCTT
>NZ_NDHW01000097.1 GCF_002251945.1 Pseudanabaena sp. SR411 | reverse complement strand
ATATTCCGCAACTTCAAGCATTGCATCCAAAGAAGGCGCATGAACAGGAACCTCCTCGATCGCATAAATTGGCAGATCCGCATCTAATTCTGCTTTGAAGCGTTCTTGAAATTCTTCAATGGGTATAGTTGCCGTTAGCTCAAAATCCACAAATTCAGCGCTGCTAGTTTGACCGAGCGGCAGAGCCTTCGCTATAGAAATACGTGGTAAAGGATTGAAGCCTTCAGTATGAGCAACAGGCAGAGCCGCACGCCTAGCAGCACGTTGAAAGAATCGATGCAAGTCTAGATGAGAAATTAGACTCATATCGCCTAGTTTGCCAAACTTGAGGCGGATGCGTTGAACTCTGGGCGGTACTTTGGGCTTCTCTAGGGAAATGGGCGGCACTTCGGGTGGTGGAATTACCTCGTTATGTCCAAATTCAGGACCACAGACTCCACAATGGGAACAGCCACCAAAGGAACAGTCAGGAACAATCTGAGCCGCGATCGCTCTTTCCCAATCTTCGATCAGCCACTGTTTATCGATACCCGTATCAATATGATCCCAAGGTAAAGCATCCTGCATTTTTAACGATGGTGCGTCCCAAACTAGATCTGCCTCGGCGATCGCCTGTGTCCATGCACCAAAAGCTTTTTCGGTATTTTCAAACCATGAGTCCATACCCGCGCCCAGTTGCCATGCGCGATATAGTACTTTACCCAAACGGCGATCGCCCCGCCCGACAAAATCCTCCATCGCACTGATGCGAACCTCGGTGTAGTTCACCTTCACTCCACTCAAGCGACGAAATTCCTTGCGAAGTAATTGCTGCTTCCTTACAAACTCACCACTAGAGACGGTGAACCATTGGAAAGGCGTATGGGGCTTGGGTGTAAAGTTGGAAATAGTCAAGTTAAAGGAAATCTTCTTTCTTCCCTTTTGCGAACATTCATTTTGGAGCCATTCCACCGTATTGACAATGCCAATCACATCTTCATCGGTTTCCGTCGGCAAGCCAATCATAAAGTAGAGCTTGACCTTATCCCAACCTTCGACATAGGCAGTTTTCACCCCTTGCAATAGCTCTTCGTCGGTCAAGCCTTTATTAATCACATCCCGCAAGCGCTGGGTTCCAGCTTCAGGTGCAAATGTCAGTCCCTGTTGACGACCATCGCCACTACGCAGCATATGGGCAATATTCTCATCAAAGCGATCGACTCTTTGGCTAGGCAACGAGAGCGTCACATGTTCATCTTTAAAGCGATTCTTGATCTGTACGCCTACTGATGGCAATGCGAGATAATCAGAACAGGAGAGAGAAAGTAAAGAGAACTCGTTATAGCCTGTTTCACGAATGGCTTTCTCAATGGTATCGACCACTTTTTCAGGCTCGACATCACGGGCGGGACGGGTAAGCATCCCTGGTTGGCAGAAACGACAACCGCGCGTACATCCACGCCGAATTTCAATAGTAAGGCGATCGTGAACGGTTTCCACTAAGGGAACTAAGCCAATACTATGCTCTGGCATTGGTGTCGCCACACGCCGCAATGCACGGGGCGAAACATCGCCACGGTTGGGAGTAACTGCGCCCGTTTTCTCATCCATATCATAGAATTCAGGGACATAGACCCCATCGACTTCATTGGCAAGATCTAGTAAGGTTTCACGACGAGTTTTACCTGCAAGTTTCGCGACTTTGAGAACTTCTCCGATTTCAGGTAATAGTTCTTCGCCATCACCAAGGGCAAAGAAATCAAAGAAGTCGGCATAGGGTTCAGGATTAGAAGTAGCAGTTTGTCCCCCTGCAAAGATTAATGGGCATTCCTCAATACTTAATTCACTCCTTTCACGCCAAGTCATGGGAATATTGGCGAGGTCAAACATTTCCAAAACATTGGTTGCGCCTAGTTCATAACTTAGGCTAAAGCCCAAAATGTCAAATTCCCGCAGCGATCGCTTAGACTCGACAGCAAACAAATCTGTTTTAGTTTCGCGCAGTTTTGCGGAGAGGTCAGGTGCAGGGAGATAGGCGCGATCGCAAAGTTGCCCTTCCTTGGAATTAATGATGCTGTAAAGGATAATATGCCCTAAGTTTGATGCACCCACCTCATAAATTTCAGGATAAGTAAGCGACCAGCGCACGATCGCCTGCTCCCAAGGTTTATGCACTGCGCCAAACTCGTTACCTAGATAACGGGCTGGTTTAAGGATTTCGGAGTTAAGTAACTGTTCTACGGGTACGGGCATAACTGAAAATTAATTTTAGGGTTTGTTAGCAGCTAAATGTTCAGCGAGGGAGGTTTAAGTAATAGTTTGAGGCATTACACCTAAGCGGTTGGCTTCGCGATAAATTAGCTCAATCATCCAGATAGGCAGATCAATACTAAGCCTTTTTTGAGTAGCAAAGGGGCGCTTGGCTTTGGATAGATCAAGATATCTTCTTCAGCATCATCAAATTTTTGGTCAAATTCCTTGGCGTTCATATAGTAGAGCAACCTCTTGTATGCGTGATCTACACACAGAAATAATCCGAATATTTTGATCGCGGTAGGTAATAACTCTTGACCAATGCTTGTTATTTATTTTACCAATAACCACAAAGTGCGTCTCACCTTGTATTTTGCTTAGAATCTCCATTTAGCAAGAAATGCTGCAATAATCAGGTCTGTTATAATCATTACAGTAATTGCCGATCAAACAAGTCACAAGATAAATTTTGAAAGCGTTGCTAAGCAACGCTTTCAAAATTTATCTTGTGACTTGTTACAGCGCTTTGTGCTGTAGCACTCAACGCTTTGCTTGAATAAGCTATGGTTAACCTCATCTATAGCAAAAACCGCATTCTTCCCACCGTCGAAGAATTGCAATTCTCAGACGAAACACCAGTGGATAAACAGTTAAAGAACGACATTCCCAATCTCCTGCTGAGTTTGTTAGCTGACATTCGCTATCTGACCACTAATGCAAAAGTGACTCATGCTGAGGCGATCGCTAATCAAGAAAGGACAGTAAAACAACAGGCTGAAGAGTCTCGACTTCAATCCGAACAAAAGGCGAAACGACTGATGGAAAAGCTTAGAGAAATGGGAATTAACCCTGATCAAATACAATTCGCATGACTAGCAAAAAATGGCTTATGGTAATTGGTATTGGTGAAGATGGTCTATTAGGACTAAGCTCAGCCGCCCGATCGCTAATTGATCATGCCGAAATTTTAGTAGGTGGCGATCGCCATTTAGCGATGTTGCCTGAATTGCCAGAAGATCGGCGATCACGCATAGTTTGGGCATCGCCCCTTGAGTCAACTATTCAGCAAATTATTAATTTGCGCGGTAAATCGGTATGTGTCTTAGCTAGTGGTGATCCCCTTTGGTTTGGCATTGGTACAACTTTATTCAAGAGAATTCCCATCGAAGAAGTTGTAATTATTCCCTCACCTTCTACTTTTAGCTTGATTTGTGCGCGATTAGGATGGTCACTAAATGAAATAGAAACCCTGAGCTTATGTGGTCGTCCTGCTTCGCTTTTGCAAACTTATATTTATCCAAACGCTAAACTTCTAATTCTTAGTGCAGGCAAAGAAACGCCGCAAATTGTGGCAAATATGCTCTGCGATCGCCATTTCAGCAATAGCAAAATAACAGTCTTAGAACATCTCAACGGAACTAAAGAGCGGATTATTTCTAATGTTGCTAATCAATATCAGAACTTTCCCGAATTTGCCGATCTCAATGCGATCGCTGTGGAATGTATACCCAATCCTGAAGCCAAGATACTTTCGCGGATAGCAGGACTTCCTGATGAGGCATATCAACATGATGGACAACTAACTAAGCGCGAAGTTAGAGCGATTACGTTGTCAACACTTGCACCCAATGCTGGGGAATTACTTTGGGATGTGGGGGCTGGTTGCGGTTCCATTGGCATTGAATGGATGCGAAGTCATCCCCGTTGCCAAGCGATCGCGATCGAAAAATCTCGTACACATTTCATTGCTGAAAATGCGATCGCCCTTGGTACTCCTAATCTCAAAATTATCGAAGGCAAAGCCCCCGAAGTTTTGCAAGGTTTACCTACACCTGATGCAATTTTTATCGGTGGTGGCGCGACTGTTCCAGATTTATTCGAGACTTGTTGGGAAAATTTGCGATCGCAGGGTCGCTTAGTGGCTAATGTAGTCACCCTCGAAGGAGAGCAGAAATTATTTCAATGGCAACAACAATATGGTGGCAAACTTACCCAGATTTCGATCAGTCGAGCCGAAGCGATCGGTTCTTTTCTAGGCTGGAAACCAATGCGTCCTGTTACGCAATGGGAAATAATTAAGACTTGACCAAATTTTACAAAGAGTATAAGGCGGCGCTTTGCGCCGCCTTATACTCTTTGGTTGATAATTTTTTAGTCAAGCGAACCAATAAATTACTGAAAGCGTTGCAAAGCAACGCTTTCAGTAATTTATTGGTTCGGGTTTGGAAGATTTGCGGTGCGATCGCTGATAGGATAAAAAATACTAGTGTTATTGCCCTGTACAGCATGGATTTTCAGTCGGTTATTTTGGCGTTGCAAAAATATTGGAGCGATCGCGGATGTCTGATTGCTCAACCCTACGACACCGAGAAGGGTGCTGGCACAATGAGTCCACATACTTTCTTGAGAGCGATCGGTCCTGAGCCTTGGAGCGTCGCCTATGTCGAGCCATGCCGTCGTCCCACCGATGGTCGCTATGGACAAAATCCGAATCGCTTGCAACATTACTATCAATTTCAGGTAATTCTCAAGCCATCCCCCGATGATGTGCTGGATCTATACCTCAATAGCCTCAAACATTTGGGCATTGATCCTGCTGATCATGATGTACGTTTTGTTGAAGATGATTGGGAATCACCGACCCTTGGTGCGTGGGGTGTCGGTTGGGAAGTGTGGCTAGATGGAATGGAAGTCACCCAGTTCACTTATTTTCAGCAGGTTGGCGGCTTAGACTGTCGCCCCGTTTCTGCGGAAATCACCTATGGGCTAGAGCGTCTAGTCATGTACTTACAAGGGGTGGACTCGGTATATGACATTGTGTGGCGATCGCATCCAACGCTAGGCGACATTAAATATGGACAGGTGCATCACCAAGGTGAAGTCGAGCATAGTGGCTACAACTTCGGCAACTTTGGTGGCAAGCCACAGGATTCTGACTTACTGTTCCAATTGTTCTTGCAATACGAAAAGGAAGCAGGACATTTATTAGAGTCTGAACTAGTTTTACCAGCCTTTGACTACGTGTTGAAATGTTCGCATTCCTTTAACTTGCTGGATGCGAGAGGCGTTATTTCGGTAACTGAGCGGGTGCGCTATATCGGACGAATTCGTAATCTTGCTCGTCAAGTTGCCAAACTCTATTACGCCCAAAGGGAAGCATTAGGATTTCCTTTAGGTGCTGAGTTAGCAGTCCCAATTTAAAAAAGTAGGAGCTGCTTTGCGGCTCCTACTTTTTTGTTAGACCCAAGTCAACCTTTGACTTGGATCGCCAATGGGAACAAGTCTAATCTGTTACGATTTATGTCATTCATCTTTACCTAAAACCCAATCCCCCAAATGATTTGAACCTATGTGGTTATTTCTGCCGAAGACATGAAAATTGATTGGGTATATTCAATGCGACTAAACTAGGTTTAGGTATTTGATTGAGGATAGATACTTTTACTATGTTTGAATCTGCTGAAATCGGACATAAGCTAAGTAAAGTAGAGTATGAAGCTCAAGAACCAATTCTACGGATAAAACTCTTGGAAATTCAGGAAGAACTCAAAAATGCTTCCTTTCCAGTGATTATTCTCATTGGTGGCGTAGATGGTGCTGGCAAGGGGGAAACTGTTAATTTGCTCCATGAGTGGATAGACCCACATTACCTCGAAACCCATGCTTTTGGAGCCGCTTCTGACGAAGAGCGCGAACGCCCAGAGGCTTGGCGATTTTGGCGAGTCTTACCACCAAAAGGACGTATCGGTATTTTATTTGGGTCATGGTATACACGCCCCATTATTGATCAAGTCTATGGGAAGACCAAAAATACGGATCTTGATGTGGATTTGATGCGAATTAATGCCTTTGAGAAAGCGTTGGTGGATGACGGCGCACTGATTATCAAATTTTGGTTTCATCTCAGTAAAGAAGCCCAATCGGCTCGCCTAAAATCGCTGATGAAGAATCCCGAAACTCAATGGCGAGTTACAGATTTGGATTGGCAGCACTTCAAGCTTTACGATAAGTTTCGGCTTACTTCAGAACGTTCACTCCGCACGACTAGTACAGGTGAAGCGCCTTGGCTAGTTATTGAAGGACAAGATAAGAGATATCGCAGCATTACGGTGGGGAACTATATCCTAGACCTGATTTCCAAGCGTCTTGCCGCCGAACAATCACGGGCTGTCAAAATATCTACACCAGTTAAAGCTGAGAACCCTTACACAATTCTGGATACCCTCGATCTTGAGCAGAGCCTCAGTGAAGAAGAATACAAGAGATTGTTAGAAAAATATCAAGGTCGGCTTAATTTACTTTATCGTCAGGCTAAACAATTAGGGCGATCGGTGATTCTTGTTTTTGAGGGTTGGGATGCCGCAGGTAAAGGAGGAATTATCCGCCGTGTTACTTCGGCTCTAGATGCGCGTGACTATCAGGTTATTCCCATAGCTGCACCTACGGATGAGGAGCGATCGCATCATTATCTATGGCGATTTTGGCGACATATTCCAAGAGCGGGTCGGGTCACGATTTTTGATCGCAGTTGGTATGGACGAGTTCTGGTAGAACGGGTTGAGGGTTTTGCCTCGGAAGCCGAATGGATGCGAGCCTATAATGAAATCGTCAATTTTGAGCAGCAACTTCACGAACATAGCACTTTGATACTCAAGTTTTGGATTCATATTGATGCTGACGAGCAGTTACGAAGATTCCAATTGAGACAGGAAACTCCCTATAAGCACTATAAAATTACCGATGAAGATTTTCGCAATCGAGCCAAGTGGAATGACTATGAACTAGCGGCTAACGAGATGATCGAACGCACGGGAACTGAGTTTGCACCTTGGTACATGATCGAAGCAAATGATAAGAAATTTGCACGAATTAAAGTAGTCAAAACACTCTGCGATCGCTTGAAAAAGTCTCTCTAAATTCCAAAACACAAAATGGCGTAGCCATTTTGTGTTTTGGAATTTAGCTCAAAAAATTGTTGCTGAAAATACAGCAAATTTTAAAACAAGAATGAAAAAGGTAATTTTGCGATGGCTAGAACCGCCTTTTTACGTGGAATCAATGGCGATCGCTAGCCAAAAAAGGTGATCTCGAAACAAGCTGTTATAAATTGTGACAATCTGTAATACAAAATGATCCAACGACATAGTATAAACAAATAGGTTAGAAATTAAACCGATGAAATAAATGAGCAGCAATCATTTGCCAATCATTTATATCTAGGTTGAATAACTAGCTATTTTTAAAAATAAAGTTTTTCTAAATTTCTCGAAAGAGAAAATCAGAAACAATTAAAATAGCTGCTAACAATTAAAAAACTGCGATAGTTGGTTTGAGATTGTTAACTGTCTAAAAAATAAAAGATAATTACTCAATAACTGGAGATAACAGTATTATGTACGATGCATTTGCAAAGGTAGTATCCCAAGCTGATTCCAGAGGCGCTTATATCAGTGCTTCCCAAATTGATGCTCTTAGCGCAATGGTTGCCGATGGCAGCAAGCGTTTGGACGCTGTAAACCGCATCACCAGCAACTCTTCTGCAATCGTTGCTAATGCTGCTCGTGCTTTGTTCGCTGAACAACCTGCTTTGATTGCTCCTGGTGGAAATGCATACACCAGCCGTCGTATGGCAGCTTGCTTGCGCGACATGGAAATCGTTTTGCGCTATGTTACCTACGCTATCTACTCTGGCGATGCAAGCATCTTGGAAGATCGTTGCCTCAATGGTTTGAGAGAAACCTATTTGGCTCTTGGTACTCCTGGTTCTTCCGTTGCTGTTGGTATCGGCAAAATGAAGGATGCAGCGATCGCAATTGCTAACGATCCTAACGGCGTAACCCGTGGCGATTGTTCTGCTCTTATGAGTGAAATCGGTAGCTACTTCGACAAGGCTGCTGCTGCTGTTGCTTAGTTTTTAGTCCCTTAGTCTGGGCTTTGTATTGACTGGACTAAAGACTAAATAATTTAATTTTTTTGATTTCATTCCATTGGTTCTGACTGAATTAATGAATTTTTCATCAGATCGCTTTTACCTTAACAAGATTATTTTGGAGTACATCCCACAATGAAAACCCCTTTAACCGAAGCAGTATCCGCCGCCGATTCTCAAGGTCGTTTCCTCAGCACCACCGAAACCCAAGTTGCTTTCGGTCGCTTCCGTCAAGCTACCTCTGGTCTAGCTGCTGCTAAGGCTTTGAGCGAAAAGGCTGATTCTTTGGCTTCTGGCGCAGCTAACGCTGTATACAGCAAGTTCCCTTACACCACCTCCATGACTGGTGCTAACTACGCTTCTACCCAAACTGGTAAAGACAAGTGTGTACGTGACATCGGCTACTACATCCGTATGGTTACATACTGCTGTGTAGTTGGTGGTACAGGTCCAATGGATGATTACTTGGTTGCTGGTATTGCCGAAATCAACCGCACCTTTGATCTTTCTCCTAGCTGGTACGTTGAAGCTCTCAAGTACGTTAAGTCTAACCATGGTTTGTCTGGAGACTCTGCTGTTGAAGCAAACTCCTACATCGACTATGCAATCAATGCACTTAGCTAATTTTTTCTAAGAAACAAAAAGCACCCCAATGGGGTGCTTTTTGTTTTCAAGCCAAGCATAAAAGGCAGCGCTTTGCGCCGCCTTTTATGCTTATGTAGTACAAGGTCACATCAAAATTATGAACGAAGAAACTGGTATTCCCGACGATAATTTATTAACCATTGAACAGGCGATCGCAAATCTCCAAAGCGAAGATTTGGGCTTGCGAGTTTATGCAGCTTGGTGGTTAGGACGATTTCGGGTGAATGTGCCAGAAGCGATCGATCTTTTAATTGCCGCTTTAGCAGACGAAGCCGATCGCACTGAGGCTGGGGGCTATCCATTACGACGCAATGCTGCGAGAGCGTTAGGGAAATTAGGCGATCGCCGTGCTGTACCAGCATTAATCCAATCTTTGGAATGCAATGACTTTTATGTACGTGAAGCTGTGGCTCAATCATTAGAAATGTTGGGCGACGATTCCTGTGTACCTTACCTAATCGAGTTAATCAAAAATCCTAACTCTGAAGCTAGTGCCGACTCAGAACCAGAACATCCTTACGATGCATTTCTCGAAGCATTAGGAACCTTAGGAGCCGTAAAAGCTATTCCTCACATTTTGCCATTTTTAGATCATCCGATTCCTAAAGTGCAATATGCGGCGGCTAGAGCGATGTATCAGCTTTCGGAGCCTGCGGTTGCCGATCAATATGGCGATCGCTTAGTTGCGGCTCTTGCCAATAATGATTTGCAATTGCGGCGCACAGTTCTTTCGGACTTGGGGGCGATCGGTTATTTATCGGCAGCAGAAGCGATCGGTAATACGATGGCCGAGAATAGTCTCAAGTTAATTTCTCTTAAAGGTTTGTTAGAAAAACAAATAGTTCTGGCGACTCCACCAGATTTGACCGATGGCGCAATTAGAGTCATGACACTGATGGATGAGTTGTTATAAATAAAAGGGTCGCCATGCGACCCTTTTATTTATTTTTTCATGATGCAATTAGAGTTTTGGTACTGATGGATGATTTATTGTAGAGTAGAGGAGCGCAAAGAGCTTCTCTAACCTATCTATATGACTGATCGCCTTTCCCAACTTATCCAAGCTGTAGAAGAAGCAGATTCTTCCAAGCTACTGCTCGAAGCAGTCCAAAATCTAGCGGCGGCTCGTTTAGAAGGTGCTATTCCCATATTGATTGAGGCGCTTAGTTATAACAATCCAGGAGCCGCAGTAGCATCTGTGGACGGATTAATTTTACTGGGAAGTGCTGCTGTACCGCCTTTGCTCGAACTCCTAGATATGCATAATTACACAGCACGCGCATGGGCGATTCGAGCCTTAGCAGGGATTGGTGATCCAAGAGGTTTAGTAACTTTACTGGGGGTAGCAACTGCGGACTTTGCAATGAGTGTGCGCCGTGCCGCTGTTAAGGGTTTAGGTACAATGAAATGGCATTGGTTTCCCGATGAACTAAGGGATATTGCCCAAGAAGAAGCGTTAGATGCCTTACTATTTGTAGCGCAACAGGATGAAGAATGGGTGGTGCGCTATGCCTCAGTGGTGGGCTTACAGTCTTTGGCGATCTCGATCGCTGATGTGCATCCTACATGGCTAGCAGAAATTCAAACGCAATTCAATTTGATGTCTTGTAATGATGAAGTTCTCGCAATTCGGGGTCGGGTTTGGCTGGCGCAACAGAAGCTTCAGCAAAAAATTCAACAAATTAAGTCTGATATTTCTCATGAGTCCATACAAATGCCAGAGACTGAAGAGAAAAAATCGCCGCTTACTTCCAGTGATTGGCAAGATATTCTCAATCAACTTTATGAAATTAAGCGACAAGAGCGCATTAATTCTGGCAGCGAAGGTGATCCACGTCGGTTTCAGCAATTAGCAGCAGCGATCACCGAGACAAATAATTAAAGATTGCGATACTTAGGATTCTGCAATTTACTAAAGAACCCAATTTTTGATAGCGCGGCTAAGCCGCGCTATCAAAAATTGGGTTCTTTAGTTTATGTCAAAGCCCGTAGCACAGAAATCTTTAGGGGATTTCCTCACGTTTTTCTCTAAAACCTAGCTCTATTAAAGCCTTACGAATTTTTGCTTTAGAAGGCTGAACCTTGGGCATGGCTAAATTAAGCTCTCTCGCCGTTTCCAGCATTTGCCTAATTAAAATATCCAGCAAGTTATCATCCACATCTTCAGGAACCTGCTCAATCCTGCCTTGATAAGCCAAAGTATATAGCTCTAAATGATGCTTGCCCATGATTTTGGCTAATTTCCGCAATGTCTCAGGCGTAGGACAAGTCCCTTTAAAGCAAGCACCACGTAGTCTTGGTTGTGGCACACCAGCCAACTCGGCAAGATGGTTCATACTAATGTCTTGTTCTTCTAGATATTGAAGAACGTATAGCCCTAGCGGTGAGCAATCTTCGTTTTTAACTTGTAACCTTGGTGGCATCTTTTACTATCAACAATTTTTGTTAGATTTTTTGGAAAAGGAAGTTAATCTAACATCACTGAATGATTTTATACCAATTATAGCGATCGCCTTTAGAGTACTGTGATTTATAGCATTCTTAGTATTAACATTCGTCACCGAGATAAGCCTCAATCACAGCCCGATCACTTTTGACAATTTCAGGTTTGCCGATCGCGATTAATTGCCCAAAGTCTAAAACCGCAATGCGATCGCATAGTCCCATAACTAGAGGAACATGATGCTCGATTAATAGAATCGTAAGAGCAAAGCGATCGCGCAAACTGCGGATAAAATCACTGAGTTGTCCTTTTTCATTGGGATTCATCCCTGCGGCAGGTTCATCGAGAAGTAATAACTTTGGTTGTAGGGCAAGGGCGCGAGCAATCTCCAGACGACGCTGATCGCCATAGGAAAAATTTTTGGCTTTGACATCAGCGCGATCGCTTAAACCCACTAGTTCTAACAATTCTAGGGCGCGATCGTAGGTCTGCTTTTCTTCTTTATGTGTAGGTGATAGCCCTAAAACTCCATTCCAAATTCCTGTAGTAGTACTGAGATGTCGAGCGATCGCCACATTCTCTAATGCTGAGAGTTCACCAAATAAGCGGATATTCTGAAATGTTCGCGCAATTCCAAATTTCGCTATTTGGTGGGGACGGCGATTAGTGATTTCTTGGCCATCGTAGAGAACCTTGCCACTACTAGGAGCAATTAGTCCTGTAATTGTATTAAACAGAGTTGTTTTGCCTGCTCCATTGGGACCAATCACACCAAAAATTTCATTTTCCTGTACATCAAAGGACACCTCATTCACCGCCACTAAGCCCCCAAATCGGCGCGTTACTTGCTGAACAGCTAAAGTTGATTGACTTATGTTCATAAATTTTTTGATTTTGACTTAGCCCAGAGTAAATAGAAAAATCAAATTCATTAAGTAATACCAATTAACGAAAGTGTGACAACACTTTTGTGAATCAAAAAACCAACCCAGTAAGGGTTTTCAAATTAAGAAATGGCTACGCCATTTCTTAATTTGGTATAAAACTACCATATTTGACGCAACTCTATGAATACATTAAGCCATCTTATTTTCTCTCAAGTCCCTTGCCAGAACGCTTTCTCAACAGAAGAAACTATCAGCCTCATAAGGTCTAAATTAACCGACTCTTCCTGAGGCAACAAACCTATAAATCTTCCAGATCAGCAGATTCAACTCCTAATTGACGCAACTTTTCGGCGAGGCGATCGGCTCTTGCTTTCTCTAATCGCGCCCTTTGCTCAGATTCTTCAGCTTGCCTATTAGCCTCTTCAGCTTGCCTATTAGCCTCTTCAGCCTGTCGAGTGGCTTCCTGTGAAGCTAAGAGTAACTCATCAGGAGTAAGCAACTTTTGATTATTATCTAATCGATAAAAGCTCAGCAAATAGTCTTGTTGCTGTAATCGTAATTGCAAAACCTCACTGCAACTATTCTTAATTGGTTGATATAATCCTTCATCGCTCAAGCAATAGCCACGCAACTGTTCAGGAATCCAATAGACCTCTTGCAGAACCAAAAATATGATAGATTTGCTGGTTTCGAATTTTTGCATTAGCCCTAAAATTAAGCGATGAAATACGAAGCCAGTCAAAATCTATCAGCCACAAAATTTAAACGTTTATTTGGAGTAAAAAGAGCAACATTTGCTCAAATGACGGAACTAATGCAACAAGCAGCCCAAAGCAAAGGAAAAGGAGGTGTAAAAGCCAAACTAAGTCTCGAAGATCAAATCTTGGTTACTTWGCMGTATTGGCGTGAATATCGCACCTATTTTCATATTGCTAACGATTGGGAGGTATCAGAATCAACGGTCTGTCGCATCGTCAAAAAAGTAGAAAATGTCTTAATTAAATCAGAGAAGTTTSGGCTAGCAGGAAAAAAGTCATTGTGGCAGGAGCAGCCTCCAGCCCTAATTGCAATTGATGTAACTGAGACAAAGGTTGAACGTCCCAAACATCACCAGAAACATTTTTATAGTGGTAAGAAAAAGCATCATGCTCTCAAAGCCCWACTGGTGGTCGATCTGACTAATCTCAAGATTATTTGTACTGCTTACGGTAAGRGCAAGCAGCATGATTTCTCGTTATTCAAAGCCAGTGGAGTTCATTTTCACGAACAGACACAAGGTTTGGCGGATAAGGGGTATCAAGGTTTACAAAAGTTGCATCCTAACTCGCTAATTCCTATCAAAAAGCCTAAAAATAGCTCTTTATCTAAGGAAGATAAGCGGTTTAATCGCCAACTTGCTCGTCAACGCATTRCTATTGAGCATGTTAATCGCCGTCTGAAGATTTTTAAAATTCTTTCTTTGCCTTATCGTAATCGTCGTCGTCGTTTTGGTTTACGTTGTAATTTGATTGCTGCCATTTATAACTTTGAAGTCTCTCTTCCTGCTTCTAAAACTTTCTCTCCACAGTCTTAATTTCAGTTCTGCAAGAGGTCTATTGTCTTTTGGCTCTGGCAGTGGGGGCGTTCCATAGTTTTCTCCTTTCCTCTGTCTCAATTTTCTCATACCACTAATTTACTGACCAGTGCCGAGATTTTGTATTTAGCTTGTAGTAATCTCGACTTAACCGCAACTGACATCAACACAATCTATCAAAAACGATGGAAAGTTGAAGAATTTCACAAGTCTTTGAAATCTAATCTCGCTTTTCTCCAACATCTTTGCTTGCTTTTTCGCTTTTGTTAAGTTAGAGTAGCTTCGTATCAAAACTAAACTCAATCATTCTGCTCTCAAGGCTAAACTCTACTTCAATGCTATTAGGGCTAGTTTCTCTCTTCTTCAAAAACTGACTGTATCCTTCCACGTAACATCAGTTAATATTCAATGATTACCTTAATTATTTCAGGATCAATCATTATTTTACTTGGGTGTGACCAGAATTTGATGTTCTACTTGATTAATGTATTACACATTCATAAATGGTTTTAAAATTTGGAATAGCAATTAATGAAATTATTTAGATAATAGTTTTAGGAAAATCTGAAATTCTTTAAAATAAAGGTTTTAGGCGATCTACATCAAATTCTGGTCACACCCTTTTACTGTCCCTAAGAACTTTCTGTCCATACCTTTCAACCTCTTTCTGAGCCTACCGTTACTCTACTCTTTTTCCCTTCCACGTAACATCAGTTATAACATCAGATTCCTAGCGCGTAATCGAAATTACCATTCAAATAAACATGCGTCATCATCTAATCCTATCTCTCAGTACATTTATCCTTGTCAGTAGTGGAATCTCGATCTCATTGGCTGAGGAGAGTCAACCCGTCAACCAAGAGAAGTATGAATATCCCCAAGAGGTAATCAAAACTTTTATGAAAGGTTGTGGATTTACCAATAGTAAAGAGTTTTGTACTTGTAGTTTAGACAAACTGCGATCGCAATATACCTTTGCTGATTTTCTCAAAATTGACACAGCCGCCAGAGAAACCAAGCAAGTACCTCAAGAAGTAATAAGTATTTTTCAATCTTGTCGAAATGGTAAAATTTGAGATAGACGGCGCAAAGCGTTGTCTGTCTTATTAGGAATTAAGCATGACAAGTACAGAGGTTGTAGTAATTGGTGGTGGGGCAGCAGGTTTCTTTGGGGCAATTCATGCAGCGCAAGTACCACATACGAGAGTAACTCTATTAGAGGCAGGACGACAACCGCTTGCCAAGGTGCGAATTTCAGGTGGAGGAAGGTGCAATGTTACGCATCACTGTTTTGAACCTTCACAATTAGTCCAGAACTATCCTAGAGGTGGCAAAGCTTTGCGGGGTGCATTTTCGCGCTTTCAGCCATTGGATGTAGTGCGTTGGTTTAACGCTGAAGGAGTGAAGTTGAAAACAGAAGCTGATGGTCGCATGTTTCCTGTGACCGATGATTCAGAAACGATTGTGGAAGCTTTGATGTTTGCGGCTAAAAAAGCTGGTGTTTTTCTTCGCAATAATGTTTTGGTGCAAAAGATTGAGCCTTTAGGAGAGGGCAAAGGAGAAAGCAAATTTGATGTGATTCTTAAAAATGGTGAAAATCTAGTTTGCGATCGCCTATTACTTGCTACAGGTAGCAGCCCATCAGGATATGCGATCGCGCGATCGCTCGGACATGAACTAGAGCCTCCTGTTCCTTCCCTTTTTACTTTTAATATCAAAGATTCTAAATTGCATGAACTTGCAGGCGTGAGCGTAAATCCTTCCACAGTTAAGCTTTTAACTGCAAATCCTAGTACTGACAAGAAAAAATCTGCTCGCAATCAATTGGAACAGTCGGGAGCTTTGTTAATTACACATTGGGGATTGAGTGGACCCGCCGTTTTGAAGTTGTCGGCATGGGCGGCGCGAGAATTACACGATTGTAACTATCAAGCCAAATTAGCTGTTAATTGGATTCCGACGCTCAAAGTAGAAGCAGTGAAGCAAATTCTCTTAACTGCGAAAACTGATCAGCCGAAAAAGTTTATCTCTAATTATTGTCCTGTCGATATCTCGCTACGTTTATGGGAATATTTGCTAGATAAAGCAGAAGTAGAATTAGAGAAACGTTGGGCAGATATTTCTAATAAGGCAATTCAGCAAATTGTGAATGTATTAACCGCTAGTGAATATGCGATCGCAGGTAAAGGTGTATTTAAAGAAGAGTTTGTCACCTGTGGCGGCATTCGCTTGCAAGATGTTAACTTTCAGACAATGGAAAGTAAGATTTGCTCAGGTTTATTTTTTGCGGGAGAGGTATTAGATATTGATGGTGTGACAGGTGGTTTTAATTTCCAAAATGCTTGGACCACTGCTTGGATTGCTGCCCAAGGTATTACATCAATGTAAAGTAAAAAAAGTACAAAGCATTTCTTTTTCTTTTTAAATTTAAACTTAAACTATTAGGAGTTAATAAAATGATTGATTTAGTAGAAAGTTTGACTGAAGTTATTAATGAATTAAAATCTCGCTCGCATTTATCAATACTCAGTAATTGGCAAAGACAAAACAATCAAGGTGTTTGGGAGGATTTAGCAACGGTAAATTCTAAGCAAAATAAACCAATGCTATCCTTCTTGCAAAGGGAAGAAAATATTCATTTAAGACAAACTTGGCAAGTACCAGAGATTTATACAGGATTATCAACGTTAGGAGCTACAATCCGCTTAAATTTAATTTGGTGGGTAGATATTTGTGAGATATGGGTTAATCATCACAAAGTCCAAGAAGGCGATTTGTTTGATCAGAAATGTCGAATTTTATTAAACGATCATGCAGAACCTAATGATCAATTTACTCTAGAGATCAAGCTCAATAGTCCTAAGCATGATATTGGCGCTTTACAACTTTCAGAACTAATTTTTGAATATCATCATCAAGCCTGTGACCCAGATCAGTTTGCTACTGAACTAGAGATTCTCCAAACCTATATTCCAATTTTTACTAAGCATCAAATTGATTTACAACCTTTAGAAACTGCTACTAAGAATTTAATTGCTTTATTTGATTTATCTGAAGCGATCGCAAGCGATCGCTTTTTCGAGAAACTAGCTAATATTCACAAACCACTCTTGCAATATAGCGAATTTCTCAAACAACGCCAAATCTATATTCTTGGTAATTCGCATATCGATGTGGCTTGGTTATGGGCGATCGCGGAAACCAAAAATGCAATGCAGCGTACATTTACTTCAGCTTTGAATTTGCAAGAGCGTTATCCAGAGCTGATTTTCAATCAAAGTACGGCTGTTTCCTATCAATGGATGGAGCAGGAATATCCTGAATTATTTACTCGTATTCAAACGGCAGTGGCGAATGGCAAATGGGAACTCATCGGTGGCATGTGGGTAGAACCTGATGGGAATTTGCCAAGTGGAGAGTCTTTAATCAGGCAGATTCTCTATGGGCAGGAATATTTTCGGAAAAAATTTAATCGAGAAGTCAAAATTGCTTGGTTACCTGACACTTTTGGCTTTCATTGGCAAATGCCACAGATCCTTTTAAAAAGTGGTTTTGAGGCATTCGTTACCCAAAAGCTTTTGTGGAATGATACCAACAAATTCCCTCATCAAATCTTTTGGTGGGAAGGCGTGGATGGAAGTCAGATTTTTACTTATTTTAGTAATGAAATAGGTCAGGGATTGGAACCTGTTGCGATCGCTAAATATCTTGCCAACCAAGAAGAAAAACACAATATCCCCGAAACCGCATGGCTATATGGAGTTGGCGATCATGGTGGAGGACCAACTGCGGATATGCTGAACATTGGTCGTAAGTGGGGCGATTCACAAATCTTCTTTAAGATGCAACCCAGTACATTAGAAGATTTCCTCTTAAATGTAAAAGCAAAACTACCCGTAGATTTACCTGTTTGGCAAGATGAATTGTATCTGGAGTTTCATCGCGGTACTTTTACTACTAAAGCCGATCAGAAGAAGCAAAATCGCCAAGTGGAAGTTCTTTTAGGTAATGCCGAAAAATATAGTGCGATCGCTTCTTTAATCAATAAAACTCCCTATCCTCAAGCCCAATTAGAACAAGCATGGCAAGGATTATTGTTGAATCAATTTCATGATATTTTACCAGGGACATCGATCCCAGAAGTATTTATCGATGCTGATCGCACTTGGTCGGAAGTAAGGGAAATTTGCGATCGCCTTCTCCCTCATGAAGCTTCAGGAAACGAGAATCTGCAAGCATGGAATTTTCTCAACTGGCAGCGATCACAACTCATTAGAAAGCCAGATAACTCCTTGTGCTGGTTAGAAAATGTTCCTAGTTTTGGATTTACTGAACTAGAATCTATTGGTATCACTGAGACTGATGCATTTTTAAGGATTGATTCTGATAGTGATAAATACTGTCTAGAAAATCAATATCTTCAAGTAGAGATTGATCTCAAGACTGGGGCGATCTCGCAAATATTTGATAAGCGATCTCAAAGATCGATCCTACAATCAGCTAGTGAATTGCTGTTTTTTGAAGACAAAGGACAATATTGGGATGCATGGAATATTGATCCAGATTACGAAAACAAAAAATTTGAATCAACAACTCTTGAATCAATTGAGATCGTTGAAAATTGTAGTTTACTAATATCATTACGCATTGTCCAGAAATTCCGTAGTTCTACCTTTATCCAAGAGATTCAACTAACTGCCTTTGAAGCATTTATCACAGTACATAATTGGGTCGATTGGCAAGAGGAATATACCTTAGTCAAAGTTGCTTTCCCTGTGAATTGGCAATCAACCTACGCAACTTACGAAATCCCAATGGGAACTATCCAGCGCAGTACTCTAGGTGAAACACCTGAAGCAAAAGCTAAATGGGAAGTTCCTGCTCAATATTGGGCAGATATTGCATTTTCTCCAAACCCAAAGGATATTCTCCCGATGAAGGCGGGAGAATATCCTTTGGGTTTGGGTTTAAGCATTCTCAATGATAGTAAGTATGGATATGACGCTAAGCCTGACTGTCTGCGTCTAACGTTGCTGCGTAGTCCTAACTGGCCTACTCCAAATAGCGATCGCGGTAAGCATGAATTTACTTATCGCTTAGTTCCCCATCAAGGTGATTGGCGTGAAGCAAATATTGTTCGACTTGCTCAGGAATTAAATAATCCGCTTGTTCTCCAAAGTTCATCAATTCAAGCAAACCAACCAAGCTTTTTGCAAGTTTCTGCCCCAAATATTATTCTTTCGGCATTTAAGCGATCTCAGGATCAGTCAGGTTGGATCATACGATTTTATGAATCCTATGGTAGAACCACTGAAACAAATATTGAGATTTCACATCTCCTTTTGCAAATAGATCAAATTTGGGAATGTGACTTAATGGAAAATAAAATTACTATGATTTTACCAAATGAGATTAATTTAAACTACTTTACAGTCACATTTAAACCATACGAAATTAAAACTTTTTTCTGTGTTAACAGATGATGTTTAGGTGGTTTAAGCTAAGATATTACATCTAAGATAAGTAACCTAAATCCTCTCTAATACTAACTTTTACAATAATTCTTGAGCATTTAAAAAAGTCCTCCAAACCCAACAAAGAGTAATCCAGATAAACACTTTTTTATAAATTATTCAGCAAGGAACTTTTATTTATTGAACATGTCCAAAGTTAGCAAGTTTAACTTCAGACCCAAGTCGGGTGGTGTTTTACATTCTTTCAGCAATTCATCTAGCAATTCTTTACGAATATTCATCTGTTTTGAGGTTGGTAATTGTGTGTCTAGATTATCTCTCTGTATATATCCCAGACTTTACACACTTTACTGTACACTCTCGAACTGGGTTCTAAGTAACCCGTTTCAACGGGTTTGAGCTTTAGCCCGCACTTGAGTGCAGGGCTACTAATCATAAAAGAAGAGGCGCTTTGCGCCCCATCTTTTATGGATTTATTAATGCTTTCATTTCCCGAATTGCCCTTTCTAGTCCAACTAATACAGCCCGACTAATGATGCTGTGTCCAATATTTAATTCTTCCATTCCTGCAATTTGAGCAACTGCACGGGTATTCCAATAGGTTAGCCCATGTCCTGAATTAAGTCTTAGTCCTAGCTCGATCGCTAACGCTCCACCTTTGGTTAATACTCCTAACTCACGTTGAAGTTCTTCTTCATTTTTAGCATTGGCATACTTACCTGTATGCAGCTCTACTAATTTTGCACCAGTTCTTGCCGAAGCTTGAATTTGTTCTGTTTCCGCATCGACAAATAAACTTACAGGGATACCTGCACCTTGTAATTGATGGACAAATTTACCTAAGCGATCGCATTGCGCTTTCACATTTAATCCGCCCTCAGTTGTAATTTCTTCGCGGCGTTCAGGCACGAGCGTAATATAGTCGGGCTTCACATCAAGAGCGATCGCGACCATTTCGGGAGTAGCCGCCATTTCTAAATTGAGGCGAGTCCTTACAGTTTGCCGCAGCAGACGTACATCGCGCTCTTGGATATGGCGACGGTCTTCTCGCAAATGTACAGTGATGCCATCAGCACCTGCTAGCTCGGCAATTACGGCCGCAGCCACAGGATCGGGTTCCGTCCCTCGACGAGCTTGGCGAATGGTAGCAATATGGTCGATATTTACTCCGAGCGTAGGCAAGGTTTTTTCCTCAAAAATTTTAAAAGTATTGATATCTATAGTGAAGTAAGAGCTTGTGTTCCTCCAAAGGGAGAATACAATCCCTTACTTCCTATGATATTAGAACAAATTCAAGCCTAGAAAGCAAAAGCAGCATTTTCTATCTTTATTTAGTTTCTAGGTTTGCTAGACAAAATCATTCATCTTCGCGTAGGATCGTAAGCCGACAAAAAAATCTGAAATAAATGACCTCTGACAAAATGAAGTTGCTGGTCGCAGAAGCTATCACCGCTCTTGCACCGACCTTTACCCAAATCGATCTCCATGTAAAAAACAATCTCGAACGGGTTTTACAAGCTTTTCGCGATCGCCGTGTGGGAGCGCATCACTTTGCCAGCGTGTCAGGGTATGGACATGGTGATATGGGACGCGATGTTTTAGATGAGGTTTTCGCGCAAGTAATGGGCGCAGAATCTGCTGCGGTGCGCGTGCAGTTTGTTTCAGGAACCCATGCGATCGCCTGTTGTTTATTTGGGATTTTGCGCCCTTTAGATGAGTTGCTATCGGTTGTGGGTGCGCCCTACGACACGCTCGAAGAAGTGATTGGCTATCCTCTCACCTCCGATAGTCAAGGAACAGCCTATGCAGGTTCACTCAAAGATTTTGGTATCACCTATCGCCAAGTGGAACTTACGCCCGAAGGAAATGTAAATTGGGAGGCTTTAGCAAAAGCAGTCAAACCCCAGACCCGTATGGTCTTGATTCAGCGATCCTGTGGCTATGCATGGCGGCAAAGTCTTTCCATTGAAGATATTGAAAAAATTATCAAATTAGTCAAACAACAAAATCCAAATACCGTCTGCTTTGTTGATAACTGCTATGGTGAATTTATTAGCGATCGCGAGCCAACAGCCGTTGGAGCCGATATTATCGCAGGCTCTCTAATTAAAAATCCTGGTGGCACGATCGCTACCGCAGGCGGCTATGTGGCAGGTAAAGCCGAATATGTGGAACTAGCAGCCCAAAGGCTCACTGCTCCTGGGATTGGGCGTGAAGGTGGTGCAACTTTTGATCTCAATCGACTGCTATTTCAAGGACTATTTCTTGCCCCGCAAATGGTTGGAGAAGCCATGAAAGGCAGTCATCTCGCCGCCTATGTGTTCGATCAATTGGGTTACAAAGTCAAGCCACTTCCCTTTGAGCTTCGTCGTGACATCATTCAAGCGATTCAACTCGGAGATCCCAAGAAACTAATTGAATTTTGTCGCAATCTTCAACGCTTCTCACCAATTGATTCCTATGTCGATCCGATTCCTGGGGAAATGCCTGGTTATGTTAGTCAGCTAGTCATGGCAGGTGGAACTTTCATTGATGGCAGTACCCTAGAGCTTTCCGCAGATGGCCCCTTACGTGAACCTTACACGGTATTTCTCCAAGGTGGAACCCATTGGACGCATGTAGCGATCGCCCTTGAAAATTTCCAAATTGATGATTTATCAAAAGCACAATAAACAATTAGTGATGCGTGGCAAAGCTACGCACCACTAATTGTTTATTGTGCTTCTAAATGTTGTATTACTTGCTAGAAGATTGGAAGCTGGGTCAGGTTCGAGTGGCTCCGAGAATAAATATCCTTGACCGTAGCATTCCTCTAGGGAAGAGTTAAATAAAGTTTTTAACATTGCTAATTGCATGGGTGTTTCTATACCTTCAACCACGACACTCTTTCCCAATGTAAAAGCTAATGTCCCGATCGCTTTGACAATAATCCATTCTTCATTGTTAATAAAGGAGCGATCTATTTTAAGAATATCAATAGGAAAATCAGTTAGTCGTCTCAGTGATGAATAGCCTGTACCAAAGTCGTCAATACAAAACTGAATTCCTAAATCCTTTAGCTGGTGGAGAATTTGTAAAGTGCGATCGCGATCACCCATGACTGTACTCTCAGTTATTTCTAGCTTGAGACAATCTGGGTTTAGCTGGTAGTCGCTTAAAATCTCACGAATATGTTCCACTAAATTAAGCTCTGATATTTGCTTTGTGGATACATTTACACTCATCGTCAAATTATTGTAATCAGGAAAAGATTGTTGCCAAATTCGTAATTGTTGACAAGCAGTATTCAGTACCCACCGACCAACTGGATAAATTAAATCTGTTTTTTCGATAAGATCAATAAAATGTATAGGAGCAAGTAAACCTCGCTGTGGATGTTGCCAGCGAATTAAGGCTTCAAAACCAGTGATTAAATCCGTCTTAAAATTGACAATTGGCTGATAGAACAATCTCAAAGCTTGACAATCAATAGATTCTTTTACCTCTGAGTATAAATCCCAATTAAATCCCGTTAATGTAGAAATCTCTTTTTGTAAACTAATATTTTGAATCTCTAGAAGTTTAGTCTGTTCTAAAAGTTGGGCTTGTAATGAGCTTACCCGTAAATGAGTTTCTACCCTTGCTAGTACTTCAATTAAATGAAATGGTTTATTAATAAAATCAATGCCACCAATAGCAAACGCTTCCACTTTTTCTTCTACATTCTCAATTGCACTAATGAAAACGATAGGAATTTGCTGTGTAATTGGATTATTTTTTAGATTACTACAAACTTGATATCCATCCATTTCAGGCATCTTAATATCTAATAAAATCAAGTTTGGTATCCGTGTTTTGGCTAGCTCGATAGCATCAATTCCATTTGTAGCTTCCAAAACCGAATAGCCTTGGTTCGCTAGCATGATGGATAGAATTTGCAAGTTATATCGAGTATCGTCAACAACAAGAATAGTAATATTACTTTTATTCATTAGACATAGAAGATTTAACAAATCAATTATTAATCATATAGCATTTACCCCTTCCGTTATAGCGTTTTGCAAATGAGTATGTACTCATTTGCAAAACAAAAAACAATCACAATAAGGGTTTGCAGTTTTCATTTTGTCTACGATAAAATGAAAACTGCTATGGGTGTAGATTAATAGGGGAAATATAGTCATTGATGAGAAATTAAGGACTTACGCTTATTTATCCCTACGACAATTCCCGACCGAACAAACCACAAATAAATCCTTGAAAGTGTTGTTAAGCAAAGCTTTTAAGGATTTCTCTAGTTTGGGCTAGAGCGCATAGCGTTGTAATTTACTTGCTTGAAAGCAGCAATTCTCATTATGAACCCGATTTTGGTGTTTCCAGCGCCTTCGGCGCTGGAAACACCAAAATCGGGTTTTTGAAAGCCCGCCGTTGGCGGGCTTTCAAAAACCCGATTTTTATAATGAGAATTGCTGGCTGGAAAGGGAGCAGCTATTCGCTATATTAAAAATTAGTATAAAATAGGTAAGCACGATGCGATGAGAACTTTATGGAGTCAGATCAATTGTCTGTAGAAGAAAATTCACAAGAAAATTCACAAGAAAATTTAGATCCATCTCACCAAGGAGAGTCCCCAGAAGCGATCGCGATGTTAGCCAATGGCTCAGTCAATGAGGTCGATGAATTTATCGATGAGTCTAATGATGAAAATATGCAGATAGAAACAGCTACATCAGACAAAAGCTTTGAGCAGTTTCCTGAGCATATCGGTGACCTTGCCATCGAAGGTAAAGACATGGAAACTGAGGTATTTATCACAGCAACTAGTGCAGAACGTGAATCAGAAACTCAGTCCCAAGAAAGTTTAGATACCTCAGAAATATTAACAATCATTAATCAACTACAGCAAGAAGAGTCTGAACTTAGGGTCGAGCTAGATCACCTTAAAACTACTAAGTCTAAAATTTTACAAGACCAGTTAGACGATTTACAGGCAGGTATTATTCGCTTAGCTCAAGCTGATGTTGCTCGTCTCGAATATCAAAAGCAAGAACTACAAGCGGCGATCGCTGTTCTTGAAAAGCGCAAAGAACGCCTTGACAAAGAAATGATTAGTACCTATGCAGGTACATCCCAAGACATTGCGATTCGGGTGCAAGGATTTAAAGACTATCTGGTTGGTAGTTTGCAAGACTTGGTGGCGAGTGCTGAAAAATTAAACCTTGTTGCGCCCTCTGCTCAGCCTGTAGCGGAAACAATCTTACCTAGAGAAAAGCAACCGTCTAAAGAACCTGAACCATTACGACTATCTGAGCAAACCTTTGCAGAGTATAAACAACGGGTCGATCAGCTTTTAGATCGTTATCGCACCTTGCCCGATTACTACGGGCCAGCATGGAAACTCAGACGCACCTTTGAGCAAGTTCATGCTGATCGCGTTTCTAAGTGGTTTTTTGAGCAGTCTGGACGTGGCGCAATCCGCACAATGGGAACGCGCTTACAAAATATTCTGGTCACCTCGGCAGCAATCTCTGTCTTAAAAGCTGTCTATGGTGAAAAATTGCGGGTACTCGTCCTTGCAACTTCCCCCGAACGTCTCGGCGAATGGCGGCGTGGTTTTCAAGACTGTTTAGGTTTGACCAGAGAACATTTTGGCTCTGACAAGGGTATAGCCTTGTTTGAAGATCCTGAACCTTTAGCAACTAAAGGCGATCGCCTTGTCAAAGAAGGACTAAGCCCTTTAGTAGTTATTGACGAATCTGAAGAACTGATTGCTGTGGATTTGCTAAGATTCCCACTTTTAATTGCTTTTGGCGGCGCACCTGAAGCTAAGCCTGCGACTCCCTCAGCTTATATGAATCGTGATAACAGCCGCGAAAGCCCGAATAATCGCGATTACGTTCGTGAGGCTCCGCGAGATAATCCCAGAGATATGGGTCGTGATTACGCCCCTAAAGAACGTGATAATCGTGACTATGGTTCACGCGACTATTCAAGTCGTAACTATGGCGATCGCGACTCTCGCGATACTGGCTATGGAAATAATCGTGGGCGTAACAATCAAGATTCTGATTGGGACTGGTAAAAAAAGAGGAGCGCGATGCGCTCCTCTTTTTGAGATCCCGCAAAAGGGCGCAATGCGCCCTTTTTTTATTTTTTAGCTGGTGCTACTTGCGGTGTTGCTGATTGCTTAGTATTTTTGAGAATGTACTCAAAAGAAGTACGCGATGGCACAAACTGGAAGCGTTCAACTTCGGGGTTAGGTTTATTGTCCTTGGACACCATCGAGTCTAAGACTTGGAACAATGAAGCAACTTGGATTTTAGTCGCCTTAGCTACATCGGGTTGATCTTTACTAGCGCGATCAAGCAGGTTTTGCAGATCGGTTTTATCAAGAAAGAAAGGCACAACTTGCTCCTTCTTGCCATTTTGATCGATGCTCATGGTTAGCAAACCTTGGTTATTGGCTTGACCACCGATCGCAAAGAAAACAGGCACATTCGGGATTTTGTCAGCCGCAACGCCTTGAGCCGTCAGAATGGTCCTTGCTGAGTCAATACTGGCTCTAGAAGGAATAAACTGGAAAACGACCTTTTTATCTTTATTTTCACGAATCACCTTGTAGGCATCATTCATTGATCGCACAATGATCTGAGCCTTTTTGCCAACCTCAGGATTCGATTTTTGGACTTGGCTGAGCATCATTTGAGCTTCGTCGGGTCCAAGGAAGAAAAACAAAAGCTGGCTATCATCGGGCTTAGCATTTGGTTGCTGAGGCACTGCACCTAAAAGAGGTGAGCCTTTATCATCGGTAATTGTGAAAACAGGAATACTGCCCAATCTCTCCAAAACTTGGGCTTCAGTGAGGGCTTCAGCTTTGAGAGTAAATATGGGACTAACAGCGATCGCCCCTGCGACACCTGCGGTGGCTGCTAGACTAACCAACGACTTGAATACGGACATATTTCTCCTAGCTACAATACTATTTAGGTTTATTTGGGATGTGGTCTGTAAAAACAACTGTGTTGAATGAGCCTTGAAAAGCTAAAAGTCAAAGGTAATGATTGTCTGAAAGTAACTTTCTGGCAACTTTAACAATATCTCACTTAAAAAGACAACCTTTTTATACCAGTTTCAGACCAGTTTTGTGAGGAAATTGTTACCCTCTAAGACTCGAATATCATAAGTATAGTTCCTCAAACCAAGAAGTGAAGTTGCGGCGCTTCACGCCGCAACTTCACTAAATTAAACGTAGGATGGGTTGGCGATCGCGTAATACCAATTCACAAAAGTGTGACAACACTTTTATGAATCAAAAAACAGACCCAGTAAGGTTTATACCAAAACTAAAAATGGCTGCGCCATTTTTAGTTTTGGTATAAACCATAATTATTTGTAGGATGCGTTAGTGCAACTTAACTAATCCTACAAATAATTAAGACTTCTTCCTTACCTAGCGATGTTATGCCACAAGACGAAAACTTTCTTAGCTTTGATGAAATTTTTGAGGAGCTAAATTATCGCCAAGCACAGCGCACATTGCGAGATATTGTCGCCAATCTAGACTTGTCAGAACGAGAGCGGCGTGGACTAGAGGAGCCACTCGAAGAACTTCAGCAAATGCTAGATAAGTTAGAGCGTCAAGTTCTCCAAATAGCAGTATTTGGCATGGTGGGACGTGGTAAATCATCGGTACTCAATGCGCTCATGGGTGGTCAAGTGTTCGAGACTGGTCCTCTGCATGGTGTCACGACAAGTCGGCAAGCCGCAGAGTGGCAAATCTCACGAGAGGCGATGCAAACTAACGGCGATCGCACCATTCTGAAGGCTTCATTTCAGGGACGGGGTGAGGCAAGAATCGAATTAATTGATACACCTGGGATTGATGAAGTTGATGGAGAAGGTCGTGCGGAATTAGCCAAACGCATCGCCCAACAAGCGGATTTAATTTTATTTATCGTTGCGGGTGACATTACTAAGGTTGAGTATGATGCCCTTTCCGAACTCAGAGGCGCTAGTAAACCGATCCTGCTAGTTTTCAACAAAATTGACCAATATCCACCTGAAGATCGGCTTGCTATTTATGCCAAAATCCGTGATGAGCGGGTACGAGAGCTATTAACTGAAGATGAAATTGTGATGACTGCCGCTTCTCCCCTTGTGGCAAAAGCGATCCGTCAGCCCGATGGCTCCTTTGAAGCTGAGCTAGTCAATAGCAAGCCCCAAATTGAAGATTTAAAGCTAAAAATTCTGGAAGTACTCGATCGCGAAGGTAAATCTCTCATCGCGCTAAATACAATGATGTTTGCGGATATGGTGCAGGAGCGCGTCGTTCAACGCAAAATGTTTGTACGCGATCGCCAAGCCAATCGTATCATCTGGAATTGTGTCATCACCCAAGCCGTAGCGATCGCTGTTAATCCCTTCACTGTAGTGGATGTGATTACCAGCGCTATTATCGATGTCTCGATGATCGTGGCGCTATCCAAGCTTTATGGCATAAATATGAGCAACCGTGGCGCAATTTCACTGATGCAAAAAATAGCGATCGGCATGGGTGGCATCAGCGCCAGTGAATTTCTAGCTAACTTTGGTTTAAGCTCGCTCAAAGGTTTGCTGGGTATCGCCGCGCCTGCGACGGGTGGTTTAACTTTGGGTGGTTATGTGTCAGTTGCGATCGCCCAAGCAGGTGTGGCAGGATTCTCCACCTATGCACTGGGGCTAGTAACGAAGGAATATCTCGCCAATGGTGCATCATGGGGAGCCGATGGTCCCAAAGCCGTGGTTAAACGAATCTTAGACACCATCGATGAAGACTCGATCCTAGCCAGAATCAAAGATGAACTCCGCGCCAAAATCGACCTGCGCCGACTCCGAAAAATCTAGATTTGTAAAATTAATGATAATTTAGGTTCAGAGTTTGATTTTAAGATCAAAAAATCACTTCATCATTTTTATGGCAAAGCTAAGTAAAATCCTGATTTTCCCAGTCAAATCGCTAGACCCGATTGCTTTAGATGAAGTCGAGATATCTGAAGGTGGAGCTTTAAAAGGCGATCGCGAATTTGCCATGTTTGATAAAAGCGGAAAATATATCAATGCTAAGCGCTATCCCAAAATTCATTTAATTAGAGCAAGGTACGAATTAAGCGATCGGTTAGTGCATTTGCAGATCCAAAAGCAACAAGAAGTATTCACTTTCCATTTAGATCGCGATCAAACTGCGCTTACTGATTGGCTAAGTGCATTTTTTGATCAGCCTGTAGAAATTCGGCAAAATACTATTAATGGGTTTCCCGATGATCCTGAAGCATGGGGCGCAACTGTAATATCTGAGGCAACTCTTACAACTGTGCAAAGTTGGTATACAAGTTCTCAAATCAGCCTTGAGCAAATTCGCCGACGCTTCCGTACCAATTTAGAAATAGCTGATACAGAGCCATTTTGGGAAGATCATTTATTTGCAAAAGCTGGTGAAACGGTTCCTTTTAAAATTGGCGATGTTCAGTTTCTTGGTGCAAATCCCTGTCAACGTTGCCCAGTCCCTACTCGCGATCCTTTTACAGGTCAAGTTTATCCTGAATTTCAAAAGATTTTCACTCGTCAACGAGAAGCAACTTTATCCACAAACATAGAGCGATCGCGCTTCAATCATTTCTATCGTCTAGCACTGAATACACGGATTCCCTTAACAGAAGCTGGCAAAATTCTGAGGATAGGAGATATAGCTATCTAAACAAAAGTGGCGGCGCTTTGCACTGCCACTTTTGTTTTACTTGTTGAAAACATTCTGTCTGGAAGCTAGCCTTGCTTTGCCTGAAGCTGCCCATTCTTGCAAAACCTGAATTTCCTGTTGAGCTGTTTGCGCCAATGGCACAATTTGACTAGCTGCTTCGAGGATGTCATCGGTGGTGAAGTCACGATTTTGACTGAAGCCGATATGCATCGCTTCGATGATCCCCTGTTCGATTTCTGCACCTGAAAAATCGGGCGTTTCGTAGGCGAGGCGATCAATATCGTAGGCGCGAGTGTTGTGGGGACGGTATTTGTTTAGATGCACCGCAAAAATCTGCGATCGCTCCTCTTGATTAGGCAAGCCCACGAAGAATACCTCATCGAATCGACCTTTACGCAAGAGTTCAGGAGGCAAAGTGCGGATATTGTTCGCAGTTGCTACTACGAATACAGGCGAAGTTTTTTCCGCCATCCATGTTAAGAAAGTTCCAAAAACACGATTGGTTGTTCCTGAATCGCCGCGACCTTCCATACCTGAAAATGCCTTGTCAATCTCATCAATCCACAATACACAGGGAGAAAGGGCTTCTGCTAGCTGAATCATTTGCCTTGTGCGGGATTCGCTCTCACCAACTAGTCCTGCAAACAGACGACCAACATCGAGACGTAATAGGGGCAAATGCCAATGGTGAGAAATTGCCTTAGCAGTGAGGGATTTCCCTGTACCCTGAATTCCTGCCAATAACAATCCTCTAGGATGCGGTAAGCCATACTTACGGGCGCGATCGCTAAATGCTCCACCGCGCCTTAACAACCATTCCTTGAGATTATCTAAACCACCAATATCACTAATTTCCGTAGTCGATGGATAGAACTCTAAAATCTGCGTTTGGCGAATACTTTGACGCTTTTCTTCAAGAATTAATTCGACATCTTCGGGACGCAAGCAGTTATTTTCAGCGATCGCTTTGGCTAATACTCGTCTGATGCGCTCTAGCGATAAACCTTGGCTAGCACGAACTAAATCATCGATCGCCTGTTTATTTAATTGCAGATCATTGCCTGAGTTTGTCGAATTAGCGATTTGTTCAATTTCTATTTTCAGTTCGCTAGGATTGGGAAGTGGAAATTCGAGAATCGAGAAAAATTCACTAAGGCTATCGGGAATACTAATCTGTGAGGCAAGCACAATGACATTTTGCGCTTCACTTTTGAGCTTACGGGCAAGATTTTTGAGCTTACGAGCGATCGCCACATCTTCTAAGAAGCGATCGAAATCTCGCAACACAAACACTGCCCCCTTGGGGATTTTATCCACAAATTCTAATGCTTGCAGTGGATTGCGCTTCCCAGCACCCGCATCGTTAGGATTGGACTGATAGCCATCGACAAAATCCCAAATAAACACGCTACGACCAAGGGATTTTGCCACACTAGTGATCACGGCTTCGACCCGTTCCTCTTCGGCTGAAGGTATGTATATCAAGGGATAACGGGCGCGGAGGGTCAGATTTAAGTCAGCTTCAAAATTCATTGATCAGCAAGCCGTGAGTAAAACGATAGAATGTCTACAGCCTATAATCTACAGCAAACTATAGCAATAGGGAGATTTCTTTGATCTTTTTTACCGATCAAAACTTCTCAAATAGTTACTTAACCTCAATTTACGAAGATATCAATGCTGTTTAGGTGAACTATAAAGAGAACTATAAAAATCAGAAAAAGTAGCTTTTCTAAATATTCTCTTCGTCTACATTAGATTGCATCACAGCTAAATATTTATCTAGCTCTTCAACATTAGCAAATACTTCAGAAATGGGAACCGCCTTAACAATGTCGAACACTTTTTTCACCTGAGGTGTGATGTTAATAAAAAAAACATCACCTTCTCTTGATTTCAATGTTTTTCGAGTTTTAGCAAAGACTCGTAGTCCTGCGCTAGAGATAAAACTCAGGCTTTGGAGATCGAAAATTAGAGTTTTGATATTTTGAGTCAAACTAGTTTGGATAGATTTATCCAAATTAGGGGCAGTCAACGAATCAAGCTGTCCATCCAAAGCTAAAGATAAGGTATTGGAATTAGTATTTTTAACAAGGACTTGCAGAGCCATAGATTTTATCGTGCAATCAAATTAATTGTATTTTACAGTGCTTTGCGCTGTACTAGCTAGAAATTAATTGACTAACAGTCAAGATATTTTTGCCATCACAATAAGTGTAGTCAACTTGATCAGATAGTTCTTGTACTAAAAAAAATCCAAAGCCTCCCAGCGATCGCTCGTCATCATCTCGATCAAGATCGGGTGCAGCAACTTCGATTAGCGGATTAAAAGGCTTACCACCATCTTTGAAAGTCATGATCAAGTACTGTTTGTTTATTTCGAGTCGTAAATCGATATGTCCATCATTGCGATTTTCATATCCATATTGAATTATATTTACTAAAATCTCCTCAACAATCAATTGCGTATTTTCGATTAGCTCTACAGCTAGTCCCGCATTATCCAAGATCTTATTTAAGGCTTGTTTAACATTCTCTAATTCAGTTAACTCGCTATTGAGGGTTAAATTCCATTCCATAACGTTTGAAACCTGTAAAAAAGGACTTGAAGGAAGATATTGCATGGCTAGTAATGTCATATCATCGAATTGGGGAGCATCTCCCACAAATTGCTGACAAAAATGTTGAATTGTACGCACTGCTCTCGTAGTATTGGTTGGCGGATATGCAGCAATCATCTCGATTAATCTAGTATCTGAAAAGAATTCGCCATCCAAATTCATTGCTTCGGTAATTCCATCGGTATAGAACAAGATGAGATCATTAGCCACAAGCTTAAATTTATGCTCTTCAAATGTGGCATCTTCGTATATTCCTAATGGTGGCATTGTTTCTAATTCTAAATGCTGAACATGGCGATCGCGCACTAAAATTGGTGCATCATGACCACCACTGGTATAGGTAAAGTCACCACTACCTAACTCAAGTACCCCACAAAAAACTGTGACAAATTGACATTCTTCATTGTCCACACATAGCTCCTGATTGACAGCACTCAAAATTTGGCTAGGTGTGCTATTTGCTTTGGTGAGTGTCCGAATTAAGGTAATCGTTCTTGCCATTTGTAACGCAGATGGAAAGCCTTTATCTGCAACATCACCAATAATTAAGCATAGGCGATCGCTTCCCATTAAGAAGAAGTCGTACAAGTCTCCGCCTACAATCCTTGCTGGCTTTAGCACTGCCGAGATGTCGTAGGGTAAATTCGTATCTACATTAGTTCGAGGTAACATTGTGCGCTGAATTTGGGCGGCGATCGAGAGTTCGCTCTCTAATTTTTGCTTAGCCGCAGTCGTCTCTTGCAAATCTTGGATATAAAGTTGCAAAGAATCACGCATTCGTCGAAAAGATTGCGCTAGTCTTCCCACTTCATCCTCAGAGGTAATAGATGGCAAAATGGTATCAAGATTTCCTTTTGCCATCTCTTCGGTACTTGTATTCAAATCTCGCAAAGAGCGTGTTGTAATTTGCGAGATGAAGGCGACTACTACACATATCAAACCCATATCCCTAGACATGGATAAGATCATCAACCAAAGATATTGTTGTGAAGCTTTCTCAAAGTTACCTACTGGAATTCCGATTCCCACAATCCATCCTGTCGAATTTACTGTTTGGCTAATGAGAGTACCTTGAGAGTCAGTTAGAGAATTAGGCTGAGAATTAATTGGTTGTTGATTTGAGGAGATACTATCTAAATTTTTGTTTTGCGGAGATGCATTTTGAGGAAACATCTTTTGCTGAGACAACCATGCTTGAATTTGCTGTGGGTTATTTGGTTTAATTAGCCACTGTCGATCTGGTTTGTTCGATGCAATTGTCACAAATAGATCACCTAATTCTAGGTAATGCGTTTCATCAGAACTAGCTAATTTGTGCTTCATAAAGTCAGACAGCCAATCTAAATTCATTTCAATAGCGATCGCGCTATTCGCAGTAATATCAGACTTTTTGGCTAACGGAATACAATAAGTAATTCTAGGGTTTTCGTGATTATTTAAGAAATACAGCTCTGTCCAGAATGCTTGATTAGTAGATGCTTGATTAGTATTTGGATTAATTAAACTTTTTCGATCTCTTTGACAACGATCTAACAAAACTGTAGCTTCACTTGTAATATTTTTATATCCACCTTGGCGATCGTATTGCCATCCTCGATTTGAGATATCAGATGTGTTACTGGGAATATTAACTAGGGCGATCGCCTGTATATGGGGCTGCTGTGCTAATAAAAATTTCAACTGCGGTAAAATCTCAGTTTGAGAAAGACTAAAATTTTGTGCAGATTCTTGAATGGTTTGACGAAGCAGAAATACATCCTTTTCGAGCCGTAGTAAACTTCCTTCAATCTGATGGGCAGCATTGTCAATTCGTGACTGAGACAAATCGATGATCCAAGAGCGAACATTTCTTTGAACTAGATAACGACCATGCCAATAAGAAATACTATAAATGGCGATCGCGGATACAACGCAGCTAAAAATTAAGCGATGGGTGATGCTTTTGAATTGAAATTTGACTAGCTTTTGCATGGAGAAAAAAGAAGGGGGGAGTCACAATTAGTCACAATATTAGCCGCCGCAAAGAGATATCTCAACAGTGATCGCTGTTTGATTTGTGGAAATAAGCGAGCCTTGACTACAGCGCTCTAAATATTTGGGAGGTTATTGCTAAACTATAGTAATGTATGTTTTGCTTAGGACATAAAACCCACAAGATGAGTGGCGGCGCTTCGCGCCGCCACTCATCTTGTGGGTTTTGATTTGTCTTAGCTATCTCTTACGTTGCTATATCTGCTCAAGTACCTGATGAAGAAAGGGGCACTGGGCAGTTAAATCGTGAGGGTGTGAAAGCCACGTAGTGAAAGCAACTCCCTCATGGAAAGTGGACAATGATAGCCAGATCGCCATAGCAGGGTTTCCCAATGCTATCGAAACTGTGTTTCCCAAAACTCAGGTACAGTTGCATTGTTCATATGGTGCGTAACTCGGTCGCCTTTGTGCCTTGGCAACAACGCAAGCAAGTTTGTGCGGATCTCAAGGCTATTTATGCCGCTGCGACGGAATCAGAAGCGGAGTTTAACCTGGAGTTGTTTGCTGAAAAATGGGACAAGCAATATCCGTCGATCTCCAAGTCTTGGCGCAGTCATTGGGTGAATATTATCCCCTTCTTTGTTTTTCCATCTGAGATTCGCAGGGCGATTTATACCACCAATGCGATTGAGTCAATGAATAGCAGTTTGCGGAAAGTGATTAAATCTCAACAGATTTTTCCAACCGATGAGTTTGCTTTCAAACTGGTTTATTTGGCAATGCGGAATATTTCTAAGAAATGGACGAGGCTCCATTCGTGATTGGAAACCTGCACTTAATCGATTTGCCATCCTCTTTGAGGATCGTCTCCACATCTAGCTTCTAGACTTTACTCAATCTACTTGACAGTCTCGAGTCAGCTTGGAAAATCACTTGTATACGTTTTGCCCTTAATGATCCAAAACAAAATCCTATTGAAGATATTTGGTTACAAGCTAAGCGCTTTATTCGTGAGTTCTATCATTTATATAGCAGTCCTATATCATTTGTGGATTTTTTTGGTTTGTGGAAGGACACCCCAATGGGGTGTCCTTCCACAAACCATTTAGGATTG
>NZ_NDHW01000009.1 GCF_002251945.1 Pseudanabaena sp. SR411 | reverse complement strand
TTTTGCTCCCTTTTCTCCTGCATTCTGAAACATCTCGTCCATCTCGGCTTCAGCATCGGGCAGATTACCATTAATCAAATGGGCAAATCCTCGYCGTTGGATGCGATGCCGCCAAGACAATAATGTCCCATAGTCGACTCCTAGTTCCTCGGCTATGTGTTGGGTCGTTTGTCCTTGTAAGAATCCACGCAATATCAGCACGATCTGACCACAGGTGTAATGGCTTCCTGATAAGTCTGTCCCTGTAAAAATATGGAACACTTTCCCACATTCCCGACACTTGTATTTGACGATTGGTGCACGTTGGCGATCGTGCGGCGCTTGTCCTGCTGGTATTGCGTGTCCACTTGGACAATGCAAACCCTGCGGATGCAGGATCTTTAATAACCATTCATAGCACGCTTGGTCATCTAACAATTCGGTCAACGGAAATTTGATCATCGCTTCTCTGTCGATTCATGAAAATGACTTCCTCCTATTTTGCCATTTCACCTACTTCCCCAGATGAGCGAAACTTTCACATTGACCAATTACTTTACAGACATAATTATTCAACCTAGTCCAGAATTTCTCAATCTTGTTTAGAGAGAGTAAAGTGAGATGTGTAAAGCCTGGGAAGTATACAGAGAGACAATCTAGACACACAATGCCAACACTAAAAAGATGAATATAAGCAAAGAATTGCTAGATGAATTGTTGCAAGAATGTAAAACTCCACCCGACCTATTCGGAGAAAGAGGAATCCTGAAGCAACTGACCACCGCCTCGGTGGAAAGAGTATTGGAAGCAGAACTATCAACTCATCTAGGCTACGGCACGAACTCAAACCAGCAGGACAAACCAACAGTCGCAATGGCTATAGCCAGAAAAAGCTCCAAGGCGAATTTGGCATAGCAGAAATCGCCGTACCACGCGATCGGCAAGGTGAGTTTGAACCGCAGATGGTGAAGAAAGGGCAAAGCCGATTGTCAGGACTAGACGAGAAGATCATTGCCCTCTACGCACGAGGCAAGAGTGTCAGGGATATTCAAGCCCAGTTGCAAGAAATGTATGGTGTCGAAGTATCACCAACACTTATTTCCAATGTCACTGATGCAGTGATCGATGAGGTAAAACAATGCGTCCTATCGCTCTCTTGATGCAGTCTATCCGATTTTATTTCTAGACTGTCTGGTCATCAAAGTCCGAGACAATGGACGAGTCATCAATAAATCTCTGTATTTCGCCTTGGCAGTGAATATGGATGGATATAAGGAATTATTGGGTATGTGGATATCCCCCAATGAG
>NZ_NDHW01000001.1 GCF_002251945.1 Pseudanabaena sp. SR411 | reverse complement strand
ACAGCCTATGTGAAGGGCATAAAACTTCTACCAGAAGACTTGAAACAGTATTTTCCATTTTGGCAACGTTCTGATACTTTACCCAAATGGGATATAACCATTGTTCCTAATTGATTGGTATCTTATTTCCTCGCAAGTCCCTTACAGCTTGATATCACTAATTAGTGAGCCAGCGCCGTTTTGTCCAATTACTTATCCAAAGGTTAATGCTGACTTTGGTGGGTGCTGCTAGCATTAAATTTAAAGTGTCAAACCAGATCAATGCTCGGAAAATGCCATGTCAACCGAAACTTTAAGTAAAAGTAACAACAAAGATAATACTGAATACGAACCTCAAATATTGCAGAGAGCCGAGGTAGCGCTAAGATGTGCGCCCTTTACGATTAAGTTGTTTGCGGATATGGCAACACAAGGCGTAAACCTGAGGGCGATCGCAGGTAATGAGGGCATCAAAAACCAATATTTGACTAGTTCCACAAATTTAATCATTACTGAAAATGCTTTACTATGGCTGATCCAAGTAGGTGTTTTGCGCCGCGAAGTCGATGGTCAAGGCATTACTGATAGTTTTCGGCTGACCCCGATGGGACATTTGTTATTAAATAAATGGCGATCACAACCAAGATTTCCGATCGCAAGTTTAGGCGATCGCTTACAAAACTTTTGGGCGCAGATTCAAATATCACGCTTTCTTTGAAATTATAGTCATCCAATTTTTTAGAGAAGAGCCGCGCGAAGCGCTGTCCTTCTCTAGGATTCAGACAATAAAGGCGACCATTAGGGTCGCCTTTATTGTTGTAAGGGACTTGCGAGGAAATAAGATACCAATCAATTAGGAACAATGGTTATATCCCATTTGGGTAAAGTATCAGAACGTTGCCAAAATGGAAAATACTGTTTCA